>NZ_FLUY01000071.1 GCF_900092655.1 Candidatus Thiosymbion oneisti | reverse complement strand
ACCAGTAGTTCCATAACCTCTCGGGCACGCAACAATGACCCAACTTTAGTTCCTATGCAATCATCCGGGACCCCACACCTATCGGCTTGGGTTGTCAAGGGTTGTCCTGAGAAGCGGGCATCTCCGGCTCCAACTCAGGGGGGAACAAGGCCTCGAAATCCTTAGGAGGCAATGTCTTACGCAGCTCTGCTGTGATTTCTTCATCGGATTCTTTCATGACACGCGCCACGACCTCGGGATCCGGATTCATCGGATCGGCAGACAGGGCTTCGATCTCCTGTTGCGCACGCTCGGCGTGGTCGTTTAAGACCGCCTCGACGGCTTCCCGCTGCGCCTCGGAGACCCCTTGGCCCCATCGGATTAGTCTTTCGGGGTTACGATCCAACCGCGGCGGAGCCATCTCCGGGAACGGCAGGAAGGCCGGTGGCTCCGATTTGTCGATGCCGGCCTGGTTCGCAAACGCATTCTGCAAGGCAATCTGCACTTCAGCGACGGAGTTCGCCAAATTGCTGATTTCTGTCTGTAACGCCTGGAGTGCGGTGGAAATATCTGCATTGACCGAACTCTCCGTGTTTGCCTTCGACAGGCTTTCTCCTTGCGGGGGGACTTGGGAAAGCGCGGTGCGCAACTCGGCCAATTCGGTCTGTAACGCGCTGGGGGAAAATGTGTTGCGCAATTCGGCCAATCCGGTAGCTAATTCGGTCCGCAGCTTGCTGCTGACTTCTTGGGTCTCGCCCACACGTTTCGCAATGTAGGCACTCGTACCCAAGGACACACACACCACTGTGATCAGGGCGATACCGATGCCCCTTGTTGACAGGGTACGATTGCTCTTTTCATGCATTAAGCTATTCCTCTGTGTACTTATTGATTAAGAATTCTCTTAATCTATATCAAGAAACCGGAAGAATTCTCTTAATCTATATCAAGAAACCGGGTTATTAGAAATTGAATTTGTTTATAGGCCCCAAAAATGTGCTTTTGAAAAAATTCAATTTTCAGTGTGCTTTGTGAGTAATTAATAAGATACTTATGTGCTATGCCGGATGGAGACAAAACTCAGGTAACTCCCTGCGATTGGCTTTGCCCGGCGGCCGGCTCGACCTGTCTTTGGCTTGTTCAAGTGGCAGCGGGCACACTTTCTCTGCCTTCGGTGAGTTGAAGGTAGCACACCAGGTTGTCGGTCAAGTTCGTCAAGCCGATCTTCACCTCGGCCTGAGAGGCTGTCTAAAAATTAAGATGCTGATTTTAAGGCATAAAATCTGTAAATTTCGCACTCGTTCCCACGCTCCAGCGTGGGAATGCCGTCGGTCCGCTCCAGCGGACTCAGCTCCTCTGTGCTAATAGGCGTTGGCTGTTAGCCTACCGAGGCGCTTAATCAACGCTGGAGCGTCAAGATCCCTCCTCCGTCGGGACAAGTCTGCTCCCACGCTGGAGCCTGAGGAGCCAGCCGAAAATCAATGCCAGTAGAAAATCAATATGTTAGTTTTTAGACAGCCTCTGAGCCAAGGCAAGAGTGCGGATGAATTTCCCGTTCGTGTGGTTCTCCTGGAAGCCAATAGATATGCTCGACGCGGGACAGATCTGGAAGCGGGTGTGGTTGTTCGCCTGCTGCTCTCACGAAGCGGCTTGGTGACGCTGGCCCTTCTCGCAGAGTTGAATTTATGTTCCTTACTCGTGAACCGGCTTCCCCAGGGGACGAAAGATTTCTCGGGGAATCGCGGCGGTCAGCCGCTCCAGCAGGTCGTCCAGCTTGCTGATGTTCCGCAACCGGTTCTCGCGTCAAAGAAGCTGTGCTGGCCTGTGGTTCCCCCGTCGATGAAGGTTCCTCTCAAGACTTGCATGAGTTTATCCTCAGCTCGCCCGCCAGACAGGCAGTTTTGCAAGGTGCCCAAAACCAAGGTTGGAGAAAACGGTTACGGAACCGGCCAGGTACAGGGACGGATGGCACATACCTCGCGGCTGGTATCCGTGCCGCGCGATTCCAGAAACAGGGAATTGCGCGTACTATACAAAAATGTCACTCGCGCCACGCGGCTGCGTCTCCTCGCCCGGGACCGAGCGGGTGCTGCCTTGGAATTCGAGATGGAGGGTTTCGAGGCCCGGGTGGTGCGGTATGAGCTCGATCATCTCGACGGCATGCTGTTCGTCGATCGGCTGGTCAGCCGTCGCACGGACCTGTTTCGCCGTTAAGGTTTATCGATAACCCGTTACAGTTGCGAGTATCCACGCGGAAGGTCCACGGCGGTTCGGTTGTCTGTTATTTCCTGCGGGGACTCCATATCGTTGCCATACCTGGCCTATGGTTACGTCTATTTATCCTAGAGTGCTCCTTATGAGACAGCGCCTGATTCCGTTGCTGATTGCCTTGCTGCTGGCATTGCCCGCCGGGTTGGCTTGCGCCGAGTCTCAAGATGTCCCGATTTCGAGCCTGGTACCCACATACCGCCAACAACGGGCCACGATGATCATCAACCAGGCGCTGGAGCACTTTCATTACCGCGAAATGACCTTGGACGATGGGTTTGCCGAGCGGATCTTCGAGAAGTACCTCGAAGCGCTGGATCCCAACCGATCTTTCTTTCTGCAAGGGGATTTCGATCGCTTCGAGCGCACTGCCCATCGTCTGGACGACGACTTGACGCAGGGTAGACTCGACGCCGCCTTCGAGATCTTCCGTCTCTACCGTCAGCGGGTCGACGAGCGGGTCAGGCTTGCCTTGTCTCTGTTGGACGCCGGCTTCGACTTCAAGCGCCAGGAGAGCTACCGTTTCGACCGTTCCGAGGCGGAGCGTGCAAGGAAACGCACCGAGCTCGACGAAATCTGGCGCAAGCGGGTAAAGAACGACTGGCTCGGGCTGCGCCTTTCCAAGCAGCAAGAAAATAAGATTCCGGGACTCCTACGCAGACGTTACCAAGGGTTGGCACGGCGTATCCGGCAATTCGACAGCGACGATGTCTTCCGGACCTTCATCAACGCCTACACCGAGAGTCTGGAGCCCCACACGAGCTACATGTCCCCGAGTACCTCGGAGAATTTCGACATCAGCATGCGGCTCTCCCTGGAAGGCATCGGCGCGGTGCTGCGCGGAGAGAACGAGTACACGGTGGTACAACGTACCATCCCCGGGGGACCGGCCCGGCAAAGTGGCCTGATTCACAGCGGCGATCAAATCGTCGGCGTGGCCCAAGGGAAAGGCGGCGTGATGGAAGACGTGATCGGTTGGCGGCTACAGGATGTGGTGGATAAGATCCGTGGCCCCAAGGGTTCGGTGGTACGCCTCCAGATCCAGCCCAAGTCTTCCGGATCGGATGGAGCGACACGTGAAATCTCCCTGGTACGCAACGAGATCAGGCTCGAAGATCAGGCCGCTAAGAGCTATCTGATTGATAACATAGATACTGTCCCCAGGGTACGTATCGGGGTTATCGAGATCCCGGCTTTCTATCGCGATTTCCGAGCCGAATCGAAGGGGAACAAAGACTTCCGCAGCACGACCCAGGATGTGCGGGGTCTGATCCGGAGACTCAAACGCCAAGGCGTCGACGGCATTGTGGTGGATCTGCGCAGCAACGGAGGCGGCTCCCTTACCGAGGCAACGGTATTGACGGGGCTCTTTATCGACACAGGCCCGATCGTGCAGGTAAAGGACGCCTTCGGCAAGGTCGAGATAGAGACGGACCCGGATCCGGGTATCCTCTATCAGGGACCCTTGGCGGTGCTCGTCGACCGCAACAGTGCCTCTGCCTCCGAGATCTTTGCCGCTGCGATGCAGGACTATGGTCGTGGGATCATTATCGGCGAGCCGACATTCGGCAAGGGGACAGTCCAAACCCTGATCGATCTCAATCGCTTCGTTCCCAAACAGGAAGACGACCTCGGGCGTCTCCGCCTTACGGTAGCGGAGTTCTTCCGTATCAGCGGTGGCAGCACGCAGCTACGCGGCGTGGTGCCCGACATCGCATTCCCAACGATGTCGGACTCCGACGACCATGGGGAGCGGGCCTTGGACAATCCGCTGCCGTGGGCCAAGATCGAGGCAGCCGATTACGCCCGGGTCTCCCTGAGCGGAGGAGAAATACGATCGCTCCGGCAGCGTTCCGAGAAGCGCATCCGCCGCGACCCCGGATTCGACATGCTGACCGCCCAGGAGCAAGTGCTGAGAGAATTAGACGATCAAACCGTCGCTTCGCTCCGCGAGCGGGATAGACGCATCGAATCGAAACGACGCGAACGTGTACTCAAGGACCAGCGCAATGCATTTCTGCGGACGCAGGGCATCGATCCGGTGGATGAAAACACCGATGATGTGGATCAGGACGCCTTGGAGAAGCAACAGGAAATCATTGCGCGGATTCAGGTAAAAGAGGCGGCCCGCATCCTCGCCGATGCCATCCGCCTCGGTTCTCCCGGCCGGCCACGCTCCGCCATGCGCGACTGATTTCAGAGCCTGTGTGGAATACTCCCAACCTGTTGACCCTGTTGCGTATCCTGTTGATTCCGGTCTTCGTCGGGATCTTTTACATCCCTGTTTCCTGGGCCCCCTTCGTCTGTGCCCTCGTATTCAGCGTTGCCGCGCTCACGGACTGGCTTGACGGATACCTGGCACGACGCTGGCAGCAGACTTCACCCTTCGGCGCCTTTCTCGATCCGGTGGCCGACAAGCTCATGGTTGTCGTGGCACTGGTGCTGCTGGTGCAGTCGGATCCACGGGCAGCCTTGGCCCTCCCGGCGGCAATTATCATTGGCCGCGAGATCGCCGTCTCTGCCCTGCGCGAGTGGATGGCCGAACTGGGTGCCCGGACGCAGGTCGCCGTCTCAAAGGTCGCAAAGTTCAAGACGACAGTACAGATGGTCGCCATCATCCTGCTGATTTTCAGTCGGGACGATACGGACTCGCCGCTCTACGGTTTCGGGATGGGGTTGCTCTATATCGCCGCGGTCCTGACGCTCTGGTCCATGCTGCTCTATTTACGTGCGGCCTGGCCGAGCTTAAAGTCCCCGGACAGACCGTTGGACGGTGAGGAGAAACAGTAAAGCGGAACGGCTTGCTTTTCGATGAGGTGAACACCGGGCTATCACCGTGAATCGCTGCCATCAGACCAATCTGCAAGAATTAAGCTACACCAACGAATGCCGAAGGGAACTGAGGAAAACTGCGATGCAAACCTACCCATGCTCCCGTGTCCTGTTGCGATTCGACCGAGATACAGATAAGCCGGGCCTTTTCCGCTGTCACCTCTCCGCCTGCGCCCAGGACCGGGAGGGGAATCTATGGCTCGGCAATGACGAATCGACCGGACTGTCGCGGCTCAAGAGTAAGACCCCCGACGTATTTGCCAAGCACCTCTACCAGGACCTGTCTGATCGGCTCGAGCTGCCTGAAGAGGATGAGGAGGTTGACATCGAGGGAATGGACATTGAGGAGGATCGACTTTGGATCGTAGGTTCCCATACCGGCACCCGCAAGAAATTCAAACCCAAAAAGGATATAGAGGACAACTTGGAACGTCTCTCCCAGGTCCGGCTGCGGCCAAACCGGTTCCTGATCGCGTCCGCACAGATCGATGGAGGTCAGCTCAAGGACGACAGGCTCACCCAAATCCCGATTACCAAAGAGGGAAACGCACTATCCCTAGCCTTGCAAGAGGACCCACATCTCGGCCCATTCCTGGGCACCAAGGGGGAGGAGCAGCACGGCGGTTGCCAACAAATCGCGTCGAAGGAGAATGGCTTTGACATCGAGGGGGTGGCTGTCAGAGAAGATCGACTGTTTCTCGGATTGCGCGGACCGGTGTTGCGGGGTTGGGCGGTCCTCCTGGAAATATGCCTCGCCGAGAGCACAGGCAACCGGCTCACGCTGGAGCCCATAGGGTCCGATGGCAGGCATTATCGAAAACATTTTATCGACTTGAAGGGCATGGGCGTTCGTGAGCTCATGTGGTATGGCTCAGATCTGCTCATCCTGGCTGGCCCGACAATGGATATCACCGGGCTTCAGAGTATCTACCGCTTACGTTACGCTGCCGATCTCACTGATGACAGCATAACTGCTTTGGATGACGGGCGGCTGGAGTTGCTCTACCACCTTCCGCTGATGACCCACGGCGATAAGGCCGAAGGTCTGTGCAGGTACGGTGATTCCGGACTCCTGGTTGTCTACGACGCCCCAAGGTCGGACCGCCTGGTGGCCAAGAACGCGATCCTGGCGGACGTCTTTGCCCCGCCCAACGCCTGATGCTGATGACCCTGATGCTGATGACTGGCTAAAACCGCTTCCCGGTTTGCATCATGTTGAGCGTGAATCGGCCATGTGGGGGGAAGCCCTTGGAACTCGCTGCAACCTGCTGCTGTAAACGAGCCCCGATCAAGGTGCGTGACCGCTTCCGGACCTGTAGCCTCGCGTCGTATTAAGGCTAAGAGACTGTCTAAAAACTAACCCCTTGATTTTGCCTGATTGAGCGCGTGGGCGGGCGTGTTTGGATCACCCTCTCCCCAACCCCTCTCCCTTCCAGGGAGAGGGGCTTTAAGCATCCTAAGAGACCGCCTTTTTAGACAGTCTCTAAGTTGCGGCTCGCAACGAATCCAGGCTACTCGAACAGGTTCCTGAATGTGCCGGAAAACTGCTGGTAGGCCTCCCAACCGTCCTTATCCATCACCTGGTCGATGACCCAGCGGTTCTCCTCCTGTTGCCCCATGACACACTGTATTTCGTAGCCCAGGTGCCGCAGGAAGGGATAGCTGGGTCCTTCGCCGTCGAAGTGGAGCTGGGCATACTCGTCGGAACGCCGGTTGAGCAATGCGATGAAGGGACGACTATGGTTGCCGTCGCCGAAGAGGTCTTGGCCGTTGTCCTGAACCTGTTCGATGACCTTGGTGACGACGGTGGTGATCAGTGTGCGGCGGTCATCTTCGCTCATGATGCCGTAACATAGGCGGTCGGCGATCTGAATCAGGAAGACGAGATATTCCTGAATGACCGCCATGCGTTGTCTGTCGTCGGTATAGACGAAGCGCTCGCAATGCAGGTTGACGGCTTTTTCGACGGAAAGACGCCAGGCAATGAAGGCAAGTGCACCCGCGATCTCCGGCACGGACCTTGCCTGCTCTGCATTCCACCAATGACTCTTGATTCTCAGTGCCACCTCTTCTTCTCCCTTGCAGCCACCCTGGTTGGAACGGCACGGAATTCAGTTTCGCCGTTGAGGTTCGTCCCTCACCCCAATCTAGCACCCCGTTTCACCTTATTTTTTGCTCTTAGAGCCCCTCCAATGTCAACGGATCCTTATTGTGGGGTGTCCGGGTCGCTCGCCGCACGGCCGCCAGCAGATCCAAGGGTAAATACTCGAGACTAATTTTCCGGGTTCCCATTTTTTGGGTTCCCAGGCGCCGCACCGGCCACACACCAATCAAGGCATTGGTGAGGAAGAGTCCATCGGCAGCAAACAAGTCGGCGCACATGATGTCCCTCTCCAAGACCTCGCTGCCGAAAGCGCCGGCAATGCGTAATACCAGGTCCCGCACCGTACCGGCGATGCCGCAGGTATCCAGCCGCGGCGTGAGGAGACGACCAGCGCGGACCAGGAACAGATTGGACATGGTACCGCCGATGATTCGGCCCCTGATATCCTGCATGAGTCCCTCGGCGATCCCTCGATCCCGCCACTCGGAACGTGCCAGGACCTGCTCCAGCCGATTCAGGTGTTTGAGGCCCGCAAGCACCGGATTCTCACCAAGCCGGGTGCGGCAGAAGATCACCTTGACACCCTGCTCACCCCAGTCCGGGGGATAATCCGGCCAGGGATGGAGCGTGAGAATACGGCTGGGTTGCGGGCCCTCGGGAGGGCCATAGCCCCGGCCCCCACTGCCGCGGGTGAGGATGATTTTCACCACCCCGGTGGATTCACCCCCGGCGAGCTGCCGACATTCACGCAGCAGCAGCTCCTGTGGCGGACAGGGAATCCCGAGGCGATCAGCCCCCCGCGCGAGGCGATCAAGATGCGCGTGCCACAGGCAGGGGGCGCCATCACGCACGGCAAGGGTCTCGAACAGCCCGTCTCCATACTGCAGACCGCGGTCGGCGACAGGCAGGCAGTTGGCCTCTGACCCATTGATCAAGGCTCTTGGGACCAATACACAAACCTTGCGCCGGCCACGCCGAACTCAGTCCACCTGCGCTTACAACCGGCGAAAGATGAGCATACCCTTGGTGTCGCCGAAGCCGAAGGAGTCGGTCACGGCGACATCGATCTCCGGCTCACGGACGCTGTTGGGCATCTATCGGGGTCACACGCCGCATCCGGCGTCTCGTGGTTGGTGGTGGGCTACCTGATCACGAACCGCCACAAGGCAAAAAATGGCCTCTGCTCATGGGGTACCCCGATCTCTGCTCAAGGATAATGTGAACAGTGGTGCGCCGCCGCGTGGCGCGTCACCGTGTCTGCGACAAGATTCAACCAGTAGTGTGCTCCTTGATGTAATCGATCGCTTCCTTGACGGTGGTGATCTTTTCGGCATCTTCGTCCGGGATCTCCGTCTCGAACTCTTCTTCCAGGGCCATCACCAACTCGACGGTGTCCAGAGAGTCCGCGCCCAGATCATCCACGAAGGAGGCCTCGGGAACTACCTCATCTTCTTTGACCCCCAACTGCTCGACCACGATTTTCTTCACTCGGTCTTCGACGCTGCTCATTGTGTTATCTTCCTCCAGATTAGATGGATGGCCCTGACCCCAGGGCACGCGGTATTCTATTCACAATCGGTTCAGGTCACAATCGGTTCAGGATGAAAGGTGCGTATCCGCCCTCGACGCACCCTTAACTTTGCTGGATTTTGGTCTGTTTTTCCAGCCCACATCTCTCACCGGCGTATAATACTAGCCCTGCTGAGAGAAAACCCACTTTAACTAGAGGGTAAGCGATGAACAAAAAGACCACTGAGACTAAGGCAAAGACCGAGGACGATATTCGAAGCGGCGTGCGCAAGGCCTATGCCGCGGTAGCGGCCACCCACGAAACGGGGGCGTGCTGCGGGGAGCCGAACAATCGTTGCGGCGTGCCCGCCGGCCCTATCGGCGTTGCCTCCACCCGTCTCGGCTATTCCGCAGAGGATCTCGTGGTGGTCCCCGAGGGTGCCGACATGGGACTCGGTTGTGGCAACCCCCGCGCCATTGCCGCGCTCAAGGCCGGCGAGGTGGTCATCGATCTCGGCAGCGGCGGCGGCTTCGATTGTTTCCTTGCCGCGCGCGAGGTGGGCGCCGAAGGCCGTGTCATCGGTATCGACATGACACCCGATATGCTCAGCAAGGCCCGTACCAACGCGCAAACAGGCGGCTACGCCAACGTAGAGTTCCGCCTCGGCGAGATCGAACACCTGCCGGTGGCGGATACCAGCGTCGATGTCATCATCTCCAACTGCGTGGTGAATCTATCGCCGGATAAACAACAGGTATTCCGCGACGCGTACCGGGTGTTGAAAAGCGGCGGGCGTTTAGCGATCTCCGATGTGGTGACAACCGCCGAGTTGCCGGACGAGGTCAAGTCCGATCAGGCCATGTATTCAGGCTGTGTGAGCGGTGCGGCTTCCTCCGATGCGGTCCGCGCGATGCTCGAGCAGGCAGGTTTTCTCGATATCCGCATCGAGCCCAAAGATGAATCCCGCGAGTTCATCAAGGACTGGGCGCCAGGGCGTGCAGTGGATGACTATGTGGTCTCGGCTTACATCGAGGCGAGGAAACCTTGACCAGTGGTGTTATGATTTTAGGTAGTGGTAAGTCTTTAACTGATAGAGGGTAGGTTGGATCGCTCTGCTGCTAGGCGGACTGAAGTCTTTTTGGACTATCAACCACTTTATCAGTTAGAAGTTCATCAGGTAGTGGTTGATATCTAAGTTGTAACATGACCAACGGCACTGGCCGCTATACCCCCTCTCCCTCCCCGGGAGAGGGTTGGGGAGAGGGGATCAAAAAGATGAATCTCTCTACGTTAACGCTTATGAATTTACCACTACCGTTCACCACTACCCACTACTGAAATAGGATCAGCCCATGTACATGCCGCCATTGACATGGATGGTCTCGCCGGTGATATAACCGGCCTGCTCGGCGGCGAGAAAGGCCACGACGGCGGCAATTTCTTCCGGATTACCGAGGCGTCCCAAGGGAATACCGGCCAGCAGGTGCTCGCGGTACGTCTCATCCAGGTCCCGCGTCATGTCCGTATCGATGAATCCGGGGGCCACGCAGTTGACGGTGATGCCCCGGGACCCGACCTCGCGCGCCAGGGACTTGGTAAAGCCCATCATACCGGCCTTGGCGGCAGCATAGTTGGTTTGCCCTCCGTTCCCCATTGCGCCAACCACGGAGGTGATGTTTATGATCCGCCCCTTGCGCGCCTTCATCATGCCGCGTAGACAGGCCTTGCTCAGACGATAGACCGAACTCAGGTCGGTATCGATCACCTCGGCCCACTCCGCGTCCTTCATACGCATGAGTAGATTGTCGCGGACGATACCTGCGTTGTTGACCAGGATCGTCGGGGTACCCAAGCTATCGCTCAAATGTTTCAATGCGGTGTCGATCGAGATCTGATCGGTGACGTTCAGTTCCACACCCAGGCCCTGGTATCCCTGCTCCCGCAAGGTCTGGTCGATCCGGGCCGCACCGCCCTCGGTGGTGGCGGTACCGGCTACGCTCGCTCCCGCCTCGCCTAGGGCCAGTGCGATCGCTCGCCCGATCCCCCGGGATGCACCTGTTACCAGCGCGATCTCACCATTCAGCATGTTACGTTGCCTCCCAAGCTGTCGTCAGGCTCGTGGGATTGCACCCCCGAAGACCCAGGTTTCGTCTGTCGAGCGACGGTTCTCGATCCCTTTGCGTTGATTGGCGTTCATTGGCGGATAAATCTTCCGTGAAAATCCTGCCGGCTCGATGTTATCGATGTCAGTACACCAGCAACACCGATCCCCAGGTGATACCGCCCCCGAAGGCCTCCATCAGGACGGTCTGGCCGCGGCGGATGCGTCCATCCCGCACCGCGACGTCGAACGCCAGGGGGATGGATGCGGACGAGGTGTTGGCATGTTCGCCCACCGTGACGACGACCCGGTCCAGGGGCAGCTTCAGCCGACGCGCGACGGCCTGGAGGATCCGAAAGTTGGCCTGATGCGGCACCAGCCAGTCGAGCTCCGACTTCTGCATACCGTTGGCCCGGAGGGTCTCCTCGACCACATCGGAAAGGGTAGTGACCGCTATCTTGAACAGCTCGTTTCCCCTCATCTCGATGTAGGAGTCCCGCTCGCGGTCGCCGACCCCGCCGGGAACCTGGAGTATGTCCGTGTAGGCGCCTTCCGCGTGGAGGTGCGAGGAGAGGATGCCCGGCTCCGGCCCGGCCTCTACCACCACGGCGCCCGCGCCGTCGCCGAACAATACGGCCGTATCGCGATCCTGCCAGTCGACGATGTACGAGAGGATCTCGGCACCGACGACCAATGCACGCCTTATGCCGCCGGTACGGATGAACTGGTCCACTACCCCGAGGGCATAGACGAAGCCCGTGCACCCGGCCACCAAGTCGAAGGCGCAGCAACCCCGGATACCCAGACGTTGCTGCAGGAAACAGGCGGCGCTGGGGAAGACCTGGTCCGGGGTGGTGGTCGCTACGATGATGAGATCGAGCGTCGCGGGATCGATGCCGGCGTCCTCCAGCGCCCGGCGGGAGGCGACTTCTGCCAGCCGGCTACAGCGCTCGCCCTGGGTGACGAGGTGGCGTTTGCGGATCCCGGTGCGCTCGCGGATCCACTCATCGGAGGTGTCGACGATCGCCTCGAGATCCTGGTTGGTCAGGACCCTTTCAGGCAGGAAACTGCCGATCCCGGCAATGCGTGCATACAGGCTCACGTCCTTGTCCTCTGTTCTTCCGCTTCCAATTGCCGCGCTACCTGCTGAGCGATGCGATCCGGGATGTTGCAGTGAATCTCTTGCTCCGCGATGTGGATTGCACTCTCGAACGCCAACCGATCGGCACCCCCGTGACTTTTGATGACGATGCCTTTCAGCCCCAACAGGCTGGCCCCGTTGTAACGCCGGGGATCGAAGGCCCTACCCAAGCGCTTCAGAACCGGCCCGGCCGCCAATCCTGAGAATCGCGTCAGTAGGTTGCGCTTGAAGCTTGCTCCGAGGATATGGCGCACCAGTGCGGCAACGCCTTCGCTGGCCTTGAGGACGCTGTTGCCCACAAAGCCGTCGCACACCACCAGATCCACGCCGCCGCGGTAGATGTCGTCCCCCTCTACATAACCGATGTAGTTCAGGGTGCTGCCCACTAGCCGTTCGTGGGCCTGTTTGACCTGCTCGTTGCCCTTGATCTCTTCCTCCCCGATGTTGAGCAGACCGACCTTCGGGGCCTCGACACCGGACACCGCCGTCACCAGCTCGCTGCCCATGACCGCGAACTGAAACAGGTGCTCCGCCGTACAATCCACGTTGGCACCCAGATCGAGCATATGGGTCTGTCCCTGCAGGGAGGGTACGGCGGCAATAATGGCCGGCCGATCCACCAGCGGCAGCATCTTGAGCACGAAACGCGCGATCGCCATCAGAGCCCCCGTATTGCCGGCACTGACGCAGGCATCGGCGGTGCCGCTCCTGACCAGGTTCAGTGCCACCCGCATGGAGGAATCCTTCTTGTTGCGCAAGGCACTGGAGGGAAGCTCGTCCATACCGACCGTTTGCGAGGCGTGATGGACAGTCAGGCGATCGCCGAAATCGACCCTGCCGAGATGGGGAATGATCGCCTCTTCTTGCCCCACCAGGATCAGCGCCATCTGATTGGATTTGCTTAAGAATTGCAAGGCGGCGGCGGTGACCACATCAGGGCCGTGGTCACCTCCCATGGCGTCGAGGGCGATGGTTAGACGTTCGGACAAGAGATACTCGCTCCCGGCGCTGAGAGCCCTGCGCAGGTGTCGTAGAGATAGCGGCCGCCGCCGTCAGTCGTTCTTGTCCACGACCTTGCGGCCACGATAATAACCATCCGACGATACATGGTGACGACGATGGATTTCGCCCGTCGTGGGATCCGTCGCCAGCGTCGGCCTCGACAAGGCATCGTGGGAACGACGCATGTCCCGTTTGCAAGGGGTCTTCCGATTCTGTTGAACTGCCATTTTTGCCTCCGACTCAAGGGGACCATGAATCTTTCAAGGTGCCCTTTAAGGTTACCGTTGCTCCGTGACCCGATTTTGCATTCTCTCTTCAAATCAAGTCGGCCGCCGGAGCTCCGAGCATCCGCAGGGCCACAATCCGTCGGGGATGCACCCCTATCCCCTGCGTTTGAGTTCGGCGAGCACCGCGAAGGGACTCGCCCCGCCGGACTGCATCCGCGCAACGTCCACATCCGGCAGCTGCCGCGCGCAAAGGGTTGGTTCGTGCATCGGGATCTGAGGCAGCGCAAGCAGCAGCTCATCCTCGATCAGATCCCCGGGTCGGATCGATTCGTTGCTCACCGGCAGGGGATCATAAGGTTCCGGCAGGTGACGTTCCTCGTCCATCCTTAAGACCAACGCCAACAGGGTGTCGGTGCTGACCTTGTGATCGAGTGCCTCCAGGCAGCGTTGACAACGCAACTTCAGGGTTGCGACCACCTCGCAACGCAACACGGCCCGCTGTGCTTCATCACGGGAAAACGCAAGCCGGAACCGAGCATCGCCCGTAGCTTCCACCAGCGAGCCCCGCAACCGCGGCAGGCTCGACAAGGGCAGACGACCTACCAGGACCAACCGACTGTCTACGGCTCGCCAAGGGTCCAATAAGTTTGGAAGCACCGAGGACATAAACTTTAAATTATATATGGACAGCACTTATCTGCCAAAAATATAGCCCGCCTGTCAGGGCGAGCCAGCGTAGGGCGGGACAGGCCAGGGATGGCCACCTCCCGCCGGTTATCAGCCTCGCTTGCGGCGGGATGCGCTACGCTTTTCCGCCCTACGGTCCTGTCTGCCTATCAGGGCGAGCATCAGCTGAGTCCCCATTGAGGCATAATGGCCCCTAACTTGCATTGTCCATCCCATTCCTGCCGCAACGGTCGCGCCCAGATGTCCGAGAAAGAAGACCCCAAAAAGACCAATTTCATTCGCCCCAATTTCATCCGCCGGATCATCGACGAGGATCTGGCCCATGGAAGGCACGCGCGAATCGCCACCCGCTTTCCGCCGGAGCCGAACGGTTATCTGCACATCGGGCATGCCAAGTCCATCGTGCTCAATTTCGGGATTGCCGAGGATTACCGAGGCACCTGCAACTTACGTTTCGACGATACCAACCCGCACAAGGAAAATCGGGAGTACGTGGAGGCGATCAAGGAGGACGTGCATTGGCTGGGCTATGCGTGGGGAGAGCGGCTCTATTTTGCCTCCGATTACTTCGAGCAGCTCTACGGGTTCGCCGTCGAGCTGATCGAGAAGGGGCGGGCCTATGTCTGCGCGCTGGATGCGGAGCAGATACGCGAGTACCGGGGTACCCTGACCGAACCCGGGCAGGAGAGCCCATACCGTGATCGTCCGGTGGCGGAGAATCTGGACCTCTTCGCGCATATGCGGGCCGGTGCGTTTCCCGATGGGACCCTGACCCTGCGGGCCAAGATCGACATGGCCTCGCCTAACCTGAATCTGCGCGACCCCGTCCTCTACCGCATCCGCCATGGGGTGATCCATCACCGGACGGGCGACGAGTGGTGTCTGTACCCCACCTATGATTACACCCACCCGATCTCGGATGCCCTCGAGGGGATCACCCATTCCCTCTGCACCCTGGAGTTCGAGGACCACCGGTCCCTCTACGATTGGGTGGTCGCCAATGTCTCGGTACCCTGCAGGCCGCGCCAGATCGAGTTCTCCCGGCTCAATCTCGAGTACGCGGTAATGAGCAAGCGCCGGCTGACCCAACTCGTGGACGAGGGCTTCGTCGCGGGCTGGGACGACCCGCGGATGCCGAGCATCGCCGGGCTGCGCCGCCGCGGCTATACCCCGGAGGCCATCCGCACCTTCTGCGAGCGCATCGGCGTGACCAAGGCCGACAACCTGGTGGAGATGGCCATGCTGGAGAACACCATCCGCGAGGATCTGGACCGCAAGGTCCCCCGGGCCATGGCGGTGTTGCGGCCCCTCAGGCTGGTGCTGGAAAGCTATCCGGAGGACCGGACCGAGCTGCTTACCGTGCCCAATCACCCCAAGGATACGACCAAGGGGACGCGCCCGATTCCCTTCACCAGGGAGCTCTACATCGACCGCGACGATTTCATGGAGGAGCCCGTCCGGGGTTTCAAACGGCTCGTCGCCGGCGGTGAGGTGCGGTTGCGCAACGCCTATGTGGTACGTTGCGTCCGGGTCGTCAAGGACCGGACCGGAGCGGTCGTCGAGCTGCGGTGTACCCACGATCCTGATACCCTCGGCAAGAACCCGGAAGGTCGCAAGATCAAGGGCGTCATCCACTGGGTCTCGGCGCGGCAAGCGATCGCGGCGGAGGTACGGCTCTATGATCGGCTGTTCGCGGTGCCGGAGCCGGGCGCGGGGGGCCGGGATTTTCGCGCGGACCTGAATCCGGCCTCCCTGCATACCCTGACGCTGTGCTTCCTGGAGCCGGGCCTGGCGGCGGCTGCGCCGGGCGATCGCTTTCAGTTCGAGCGCGAGGGCTATTTCGTGGCGGACAAGGATTCCCATCCCGCAAGGCCAGTGTTTAATCGCACCGTGACCCTGCGCGATACCTGGAGTCGGAAAACGGGGGGCTAGAAGGCGGGGGATAGTGGTAAATTTCTAACTGATAGCGTGGTTGACAGTCCCGAAAGACTTCAGCTCGTAGGATGTGGTGAGCACCTACCTACCGCCTCATAAACACCTGCCCGTGCCGGCCTACTTACCCCCCAGGGATGGGACAAGGGTAGTGGTAAGTTTTTAAGTGGTCGAGTAAAGCAGTTCATTCACCACTCCTCGTTTCTTTTTTGATCCCCTCTCCCCAGCCCTCTTCCTGGGAGGGTGTCGCAAAAGGGTACCGCCGGGGGGTAAACTGAGGCGAGCTAGGCTCAGGCGGCGGGGGGTAGCCAGCGATGATGCCAATTTAATGCCCAGTAATCGCGGTCAACACCAGATTCTTTTGTCTTCGAGTATATACCATGTGACAGTATCCTTATATTGTATCCTGGAAACAACAAAGCAAAAACACTACCAACATGACGACGGCAGGATCGGCCGAGGCCCCGTTGGACGAGGGCCGCCCCAGGGTATGGCGGGACAATGGTCGTCTGGGGTCCCTTTCCCTGGCGGAGCCCGTAACGGTGTCGGCGCTGCAGCGGACGTTTCTCGAACACGGGTTTCCCTTTCGCGAACTCTCCCTCGTCATCAGCGCTGATCGGCGGGCACGTGACCCTATCTACGGCATCCACCGATGGTGGGCGCGCCGGCCTCCCGCTCTGCTTCGGGGGTTACTCATCGCCAGCCACCTCGACATGGACGCCACGACCGAGGAGTTCTGGCAGGTGTTTGGTAGTGCCGAACGCCCGCTCGCTGGTCGAAGAGTATTCGACCCTTTCGCCGGGGGTGGTTCTACCGTGATTGAGGCGGCACGCCTTGGTGCCGACGTGGTTGCCGGCGATGTCGATCCGCTGGCTGTGAGCATTGTCAGCGCGGAGCTTGAACCACCCGAGCCGGAAACCCTGCGAAGAGCGGGCGCCGAGCTACTCGAGTGGCTCACCGGCACCTTCGCGGAGTTCTACCCGACGCAGGACGACGTTTCTCCCCTGCACTACTTCTATATCCCGATCGTGGAGTGCCCAAGCTGCAAGCACCGTGGTCCACTCTACCGCAACCTCGTGCTGGTCCGGGACCCTCGGCGTCGAGGGGCCGTCGTCCGCGCTGAGGGATTGACGTGCTACTGCCCGACCTGCTTCTCCCTCCGCCACATGAAGAGCGCCGATGCCGTGCGTCTCCGATGTTGCGGACAGCAGCATGATATTGGGTCTGGCACCTTCTTGGACCGTTCCTACGCTTGCCCTCAATGTTCGGCGAGATCGTCGCACCGGGACCTGCGAACGGGTGTTGCCGAGCAGCGCCTCATCGCAGTAGAGGAGACTCCGATGGCTGGCCGCCGACGCCTGCGGCCGCCGACGAGTCAGGACCTCGAAGCCCTGGAGTCGGCGCGACGCTCCCTGTCCAATCGCCGCAAACGCCTGCATCTTCCTGACGGCGATATACAGGTCGGCCATCACGACGACAGGCCTGTCAGCTACGGGATCACCCGGTACGAGCACCTCTTCACGCCGCGCCAGCTCTTGATCCTCGGATCGGCACGGACCTGGGTCTCCGAATGCAACTGGCCGAAACCGGTCACACGGGCGCTCGAAATGGCGCTGTCGAACGCCTTGGCAACGAACAACCGGCTCTGCGGCTACGCGACCGACTACGGCAGGCTCTCGGCATTGTTCGCGGTTCGTGGGTACTCGCTTCCTGCCCTCGCCGTGGAGCTCAACCCCCTGCACCCGACTGGCGGCCGGGGCACGATCGCAGCTTGTGTTGCACGGATCGGGCGCGCTGCCGGAAGAGCGCCCGTAAGGCGCTACACATGGCACACCTCCAAGCAGCGGGCGGTGGCCGTCGATCTCAATCTCACCACCGCGGGCATCGACGCTAGGTTGGCCTGCCGCTCGGCTGATGTCTTTCCGGCACCGGGGACCTCACCCGACATCGACATCTGCATCTTCGACCCGCCCTACTACGACTACATCGCTTACGACGAACTCTCAGCGTTCTATCGAGCTTGGCGAAAGGACTCCCAGCTCGCCGGTCCGCCGCTGTTGCCTAGCAAGGACAACGGGGCAGAACCCTTCGGCGTTTACCTTGGGCGCTGCATGCGGGTGATGGTCGCGCGACTCCGAGCAGGTTGCCCCATCGCTTTCACTTACCACTCCACGAATCCAGAGGCGTGGGATGCAATCGGTGAGGCCATCGACGCTGCCGACCTTCGCGTTACCGCCATCTGGCCGGTTCGAAGCGACGGCCACATGGGCTACCACAGCCACGCCGGCAACAGCGAGTGGGACCTCGTGATCGTGTGCCGCCGGTATGGCGAGACCGAACCGTACATGCCCCGGTTCACCGTCGATCAGTGGATCGAGGACGTGAAGCCG
The DNA here is from genome assembly GCF_900092655.1 of Candidatus Thiosymbion oneisti. Classification (GTDB taxonomy): domain Bacteria; phylum Pseudomonadota; class Gammaproteobacteria; order Chromatiales; family Chromatiaceae; genus Thiosymbion; species Thiosymbion oneisti. The sequence goes on along the minus strand of NZ_FLUY01000071.1, from coordinate 5,545 downwards.
TTACGGGTCAGTGGCGCTGATCGGAACAACATGATCCTGGCCTACAATACGGTCGCCTTTCGATTCGCCCGCCTGAGGAGGAAGCACTGATGCCGAAGACCGCCGCCGAGCGCATGCAGGCCATTGAGACCCGTAAGAAGCCCTGCGACGAGAAGGCCAAGCTCTGGATCCAGGACGATTGGAGCCTCCGCGAGGTCTGGAAGGTGCCGGTGGATGCGCTTGTCCTAAACGTAGACAACCGCCGGTTCGCTGCGGAACGACTCTGGGCGCAGGAGCAGCTCGGCAGGAGTCTCGATCCGGAGAACTACCCGGACGACGAGTTCTGCATCGAATCGCTACTTCTCGACAAATCCCACCGGATCGAGCACGGGCAGATCGTTGGCACGTCCTCGAAGGACTACGAATCCCTCAAGAACGACTGGGAGCGACGAGGACAGGAGACGCCCTTCTGGATTCGCCCGGATGGCACGGTGCGCAACGGCAACCGCCGCCTCGCGATGATCAAACGCATCCAACGACTGGGCGGCGACAGCGGTCTCACCTGGGTCGATGCAGTGATCCTGGATCCCAAGGAGATCGACGAGGCTGCCCTGCTTGAGATGGAGCAGCGCGAGCAGCTCACCGAGAACTTCAAGGTCCGGTACAACGACATCGACTACCTGCTCGCGCTGCGCGAGGCGGCGCAGATTCGAGAGATCGACTGGTTCGACCGCGATTCCATCGACGGGGTTGCAGGCAAGCTCCAGACGACCGTCGAAAAGTCCAGATCGGAAGTCGTTCGTGACCTCTACGCCGTTAAGTATATGGACTTCTTCCTCGAGGACTCTAACCACCCTGGCGAGTACCATCGTCTGCTGCACACCCTGGAAATCTTCCGCGACATCGGACGGATGATGATGAAGGTCGAGCCCGACTATCCAGATGACTTCGATCGTGTGCTCCAAGTGCTCTTCGCCGGCGTGCGCGCCGGTAAGAAGTACGAGGATATCCGCCAAGTGAGGCAAATGTTCCGCAAGGATCGATCACAGTTCGACCGCCTCGCGGGAGACATCTCCGACGCGGAGACGCGAATTCAGCCCAACGATAGACCCACCCTCGCTTCTCCAACACAGACGAGTTCCGACGATTCGGATGAGGAGGAGGACGGCGTGGAGGACAGTGGAGCATCCGTGACGGACTACCCACCGGCCATCGGACGGACGATTGATATCGCGATCGATAGATACCAGACATCCCGGCAGCGCGATGTCCTGAAGACCGTCCGTGAAGTGGTCAACCGCCTCGAATCCCTCGCGGAAGGGGGCCGCTTGACCAGCGCGCTCACGGACCCTGGGGAGGGGGAGGCGGTTCGCGATGCGCTCACGGAGATAGTTGAATGGGCGGACGAGCACCGCCGTCTCCTGGATGACGAAGGATGATCCAGTGCCATCCGTCACCCTTCGGCCCGAGGAGAACGGAGTCCTTGTTCTAGGCGAGGAGATTGCCAAAGACCGAGCAGCGTTTCTATACCTTCGCGCTTCGCTCGGGGCTATCCAGATCGATGGGGGATGGCGCGTCCCCCGGCGACGCCATAATGTGACTTGGCTCATCATGCGGGTTCATGACTGGCTCAGGTCGCACGGCTACGGCGTGGGGGCTGAAGGGGTCGCGGACTCGGCGATCGCGCAGGAACTCGAACGACGGCGGAGCTTCCAACGCACGCGAGAGGCCACCTCGGCGCTGAAGGCGGGGGTCCGCGACTTCGACCGCGGCGGCCTGGAGCGGGCGCTCTCCGAGTTCGGCTGGCAGACCTCCCGGACCCTGCGGCCCCATCAGCTCGACGGCGCAGCGCATGCGCTCACCGCGATCAATGCGGCGAATTTCTCGGTGCCCGGCTCCGGGAAGACCGTCACGACCTTGGCGGCCGCCGTCGCCCACATCCAGTCAGGCACCGTCGATCTGATCGTGGTGGTCGGGCCGCTCGCTTGTTTCGACCCTTGGGAGCAGGAGGCCCGCGCCGCAATCGGCGGTCGCATCGAGGTTCGCCGGGTCCGGGGCAATGCCAGAAGCCGGCGGGCTGTGTACGAGCAGGTCGGCGTCCGCCAGGTGCTGCTGTTGAGCTACGCGACTGCCGCGGCAGACCAGCTTCTTCTTCTGCGGCTCTTCAGGTATCGGCAGGTCATGTTGGTGGTCGACGAGTCTCACCGCATCAAGCGCTTCCGCGGCGGTGTCTGGGCGCCGGCACTGATGGAGCTGGCCCGACATGCTCGGGTTCGTCAGATCCTGTCCGGCACGCCGATGCCGCAGTCGGGGAAGGACCTCTACACGCAGCTCAACGTGCTCTGGCCTGACGGTTTGCTGACAGGGACACGCGATGCGTTCGCGGCTCAGGTCGAGACTGATTTCGATGGCGTGCTGGGCAAGATTGGGCCTTTCGTCTCGCGCACACCGAAGGAGGCTCTCGGTCTGTCGCCTTACGAGGTGATCCGTCACGCGGTCGACCTCCGCGCCACGCAAGCGGAGATCTACGCGCTGATCTACAACCAATTTCGTCGGCATCTCCAGGACGCGCAGACCTGGCAGGACAAGCTGAATGCGCTCCGACGTGGCCGGCCGATCCGCCTCTTGCAGGCTGCGGCCAACCCCGCGCTTTTCAACGTGCGCGACTCGTACTACCGGCTCCCACGTCTCGAAGAGAGACCGCCGACGCTCATGGAGCGCCTTGCTGCCTACCCGCAGAAAGAGCTGCCGGCGAAGTCCCTGGCCGCACTCGACTTGGTTGCTTCGATCATGGATAGGCAGGAAAAGGTCGTTTGCTGGAGTAACTTCGTCGCGAACCTCGACCACTTCCGAAAGCTCGTCCATGAACGGTTGGGAGTTCCCTGCTTCCAGATCGATGGTCGTGTGCCCGCCGGCACCGACGCCCTGCGCGACGACCCGAACGAGAGGTGTGGGCGTCCAGGGGAGGAGGACACCCGAGAAGTAATCATCCAGCGCTTCCTCGCTAACGAGAGTCCAGCCGTGTTGATAACAAATCCCGCGTCCTGCTCTGAGTCGATCTCCCTCCACAGCTCCTGCCACAACGCCATCTACCTCGACCGGACCTATGACTGCGCCCTGTTCCTCCAGTCCATCGACCGGATCCATCGGTTGGGTCTGCCTCCCGACGCGAAGGTGACCATCCACATCCTGCTCGCGACCTTCGGCGGCGGGCTGACGATTGACCATCTGGTGGACACCGCGCTTCAGGCGAAGGACGCCAGGATGCGCCTTCTCCTTGAAGGCGCCAACCTCGGTCCCATTAGCCTGTCGGACGACCCGTCAGCGGATGCGGAGGGGGATGAACAGGACCTCGAGGCGCTCCTGCGCTACTTGCTTGGCGAGGGCTCGTGACGGTCGAGATCGACAACTGGCTCACCGCAGTCAGGTTGCGGCGGCTTCCCGAGGTCCTGGCGGCGATCCGGACCCACCCTCCGCCGGGCGTGCCGGAGCAGCGCGTCAATCGGGTGGTCTGGAACCGGTGCGACGGTCCGTTCGATGAGGTTGCGGGACTGGTCGAGGTGCTGCTCGGGGCTGGTCTGCTTGAATGCCGCGGCGGCTTAACCCGCCTCACTGCACGAGGCCGGCAGGTGGCCACTCAGGACCATCAGCAAGGAGAGCGTCTGCTGGCTCGCTCGCTCATCGACGCCGGGTACTTCCGCAACCAGTCGCGCAGGCTACTCGCATCGGGTGAGTTCACGGCCAGCGGTGCTCTCGCCTGCAAGCGGTCGTCTGCAATCAGCGTGGCTGCACAGCTTACCGGCGCCCTTCGACGCTGGCGCGAGGTCATCTTGGACAGCCACCTCCGAGTCCCGGCAGCTCTCGTGGACCAGCTCCTCGCAACTTGGGCTTTGCAACCCATCCCGCGATTCCGCAGCGAGGGACTCCGGCATGAGGTCGGAGACCGAGCCGAAGCCTACTCCTACCGCTTGGAACAGGAAAGAACGGGTGACCCGTCGCGAGTCCAGTGGGTGGCCCTCGACGATAACTCGCTCGGCTACGACATCAGGAATGTGGGCACGTCGCCGGAGCGTTACATTGAGGTGAAAGGGAGTCAGGGAGGCGAGGTGCGGTTCTTTCTCTCGTCGAACGAGTGGGAAGTTGGGCACGCCCTCGGCGATGCATACGAGATCCACTTCTGGGGTGGCATATCACCGACCTGCCCTCGCCCGGAGGAGTACCGTGCTCTGCGAGAAGCTGGCTACCCGCTTATCTTCCGCAGCCTCGGCGACAGCGTTGCGTCTGCCGTCCTAGTGGTCACCCCCTCGCAGTACCTGGTGACCGCTGCAGCACCCACCAGCTTGCCGACATAGCCAACCCTGTTCCTTCTAATCATTTCCACCAACGGCTCAATAAATCTCCAAACAACTGCTTTCCTTATCCTCGAAGTACAATCGTCAAAAGCTGGTGTTCTCAGTTGGCAACAAAGGTTAGTACACCTGCGCGTATATAACGGGAACGCCCGGTGGTCTGTCTGGATGAGCAGCCGGTCCAGTTGATCCAGGAAACGCGCCGGCCGTCCCCTGCCGAACCGGGTCAGCCGGCGCGCTACGATGACGAGTACCAACGGGTGGGAACAGCCGTTAACTTCATGATCACCGAACCCTTGGGCGGACGACGTAAGGTCAGTGTGCGTTCCACCAAGACCGCACTGGATCTGGCCGAAGCGGTCCAGGACGAATTACTCGCCCATGCCAAACTCTTGGAGAGCTTCGGACCGCAGCTCGGACGGCCCCGCGTCGATACCCTGAAGGGTTCCAAGCACGCGAACATGAAGGAGCTGCGCTTCAATGCCAACCATGGGGTCTGGCGTGTTGCGTTCGCCTTCGACCCGAAACGCCGTGCCATCCTGCTGGTGGCAGGAGACAAAGCAGGGAGGGGCGAGAAACGCTTCTACAAACAGCTTATCTAAGAAGGCGGATGAGCGGTTTGATAACTATCGGAAATAACTGTCGGAATGAAGGGGAGGTGAAGCATGAAAGAGTTGAAGGATGCGATAAACGCGCTTGCGGCGGATCGGCGCACCAAGATCGAGACGCGGGCGAAGGCGTTGATTGCCGAGGAGATGACACTGCGGGACCTGCGCAGGGCGCAGGACCTGACGCAGGAGCGCATGGCGGAGCTGCTCGGCGTGGGACAGAACAACATCTCCCGGCTCGGAGGCCGGGCGGACATGCTGCTGTCCACACTGCGCAGCTACATTGCCGCCATGGGCGGCTCTCTGGACCTGATTGTCCGCTTTCCGGACTGGCTGGCCGTGTCCCTTGCCGCCTTGTTCGACAACGAGGAGAAGGACAAAGGGAAAGTGCGCCGCAAACGGACAGTGGATAAACACACAGCAGGCTGCCCGGCTTGACGCCTACCTAGTGTAGTGCGCCATTCTGTTTGGAACTTAAGCGGCGATTGCGCGCTTCGGGCGTCAAATTGATTACCGGCGCCATTCGCATTCTCTGCCTCCTGTCTGCATCGGCTCTCTACAATGGACAGGTGGCAGCTCTGTTAGTTCCACTATTTATAGCGCACTACA
>NZ_FLUY01001608.1 GCF_900092655.1 Candidatus Thiosymbion oneisti | reverse complement strand
TCAATGGGTCGCCGATGAGCATAACGCCCTCCTGGCCGACTGACACCGAAGGGGATTTTTGTGGGGATACTTCAGGGT
>NZ_FLUY01000737.1 GCF_900092655.1 Candidatus Thiosymbion oneisti | reverse complement strand
GTATCCCCCGTCGCTGAGGTTCGATGCGGTCGCGCCGCTTTGCCGGCGCACTCCAAAGCAGTCCGGAATCCATAAAGGGCC
>NZ_FLUY01001211.1 GCF_900092655.1 Candidatus Thiosymbion oneisti | reverse complement strand
TCGGCTGGCTCCCCACGCTCCAGCGTGGGAGCAGATCCCGACGCTCCAGCGTCGATTAAGCGCCTCGGTAGGCTAACCGCCAACGCCGATCAGCACAGA
>NZ_FLUY01001208.1 GCF_900092655.1 Candidatus Thiosymbion oneisti | reverse complement strand
GGACCAGGTAGCCGCTAACGACGGCGCACCTGGGGTGGATGGCGTTCGGATACCGGAACTCGAGACCGCCCCCGGCGTGGTCGAACGGTTTCTGGAAGACCTGCATGACACCCTCAAGCGGAAACGCT
>NZ_FLUY01000064.1 GCF_900092655.1 Candidatus Thiosymbion oneisti | reverse complement strand
GACACAAAAGGCTCCGACGAGGGTGACTGGAAGGGCTTCTCGCTCGGTATGATCCACGACTTCTGAGTCCGGCTTGGGTTTTCCGTGGAACAACGGGGCTTCGGCCCCGTTTTTTCGTGTTTCGCACATGACCCTCTCCTTATGAGGGTGTCGCAAAAGCCCCTCTCCCACCGGGAGAGAGCCTGCGCTGAGCGCGCAGCGAGGGGGCTTGGGGAGAGGGGGTCAAAGGGCGAGATCGGTGCCTTTTACGACACCCTCCTTTGGCAGAGGAAATAGGGCGACCTCATGTGCCGGGACAGGCGCTAACGAGACAATCTGTGGAAATCTGCGGATACTGAAAGCTGGTGACTGGAAACCGGCAACCCGCGCCTGCCCGGGGGGACTCCTTGACCCATTAATGCCATATCAGTGAAAATGGGACGCTAGCTTTCAGTTGATTCGCATATTCTGATTCTCACCTTCCTGAGCGGTAAGGCTTCCGTCCTGGAAGCGCAACCTAGCAGAGCCTACCGGGGGTCGTCAGAGAAATGAGCGCACCAGGTGTGGATAACAAGCGGCGGCGTATCCTTGTCGCCGCCACCAGCGTAGTCGGGGCCGTCGGTGTCGGTTACCTGGCCGTTCCCTTCATTGCTTCCATGAACCCGAGCGCCAAGGCCCGGGCGGCCGGGGCGCCGGTGGAAGCGGATATCGGCAAGCTGGAACCGGGCGCCATGTTGCGGGTCAAGTGGCGCGGCAAACCGGTCTGGGTAGTGAATCGCACCGCAGAGATGTTGGCCGCTCTTCCCGAGTTGGACCAGCTGCTGGCGGACCCGGACTCGGCGGCATCCGTGCAACCGGAAAGCTGCCAAAATGCGACACGGTCGCTCAAGCCCAAGTATCTGGTGGCCGTGGGTATCTGCACCCATTTGGGTTGCTCCCCGACCTACCGGCCCGAGGTTGCCCCCGCCGATCTGGGATCGGAATGGAAGGGTGGTTTCTTTTGCCCTTGCCACGGCTCCCGCTTCGACCTAGCCGGGCGCGTCTACGCCGGTGCTCCGGCACCGATCAATCTGGAAATACCCAAGCACACCTATATTTCCGACACCGTCATCCTGGTCGGTAAAGGCGGGGAGGCAGCCTGATGAGTACAGAGCGTACCGGATTCCTCGGTTGGATCGACGAACGTTTCCCGCTCACGAAGGTCTGGAAGGAGCATTTGTCCGAGTACTATGCGCCCAAGAACTTCAATTTCTGGTACTACATGGGCTCCCTGGCGATTCTGGTGTTGGTGTTGCAGATCGTCACCGGGTTGTGGCTGACCATGAGCTACAAGCCCTCGGCGGACGATGCCTTCGCATCGGTCGCGTACATCATGCGCGATGTAAATTGGGGCTGGCTCCTGCGTTACATGCACTCCACCGGCGCCTCGGCCTTCTTCATTCTCATCTATCTGCACATGTTCCGCGCCCTGCTCTACGGCTCCTACCGCAAGCCGCGTGAGCTCTTGTGGATTATCGGCGTGACCATTTATCTGGCCATGATGGCGACCGCCTTCTTCGGCTATCTCCTGCCTTGGGGGCAGATGTCCTATTGGGGCGCCCAGGTCATCGTCAACCTGTTCGCGGCGGTCCCCGGCATCGGTGAGGACCTGTCCGTATGGGTCCGAGGCGATTATGTCATCTCCGATGTCACCCTGAACCGATTCTTCGCCTTCCACTTTTTAGTGCCCTTCCTGATCGCAGGTCTGGTGTTTATCCATATCGTCGCCCTGCACAAGGTGGGCTCCAACAACCCGGACGGGATCGAGATCAAGCAGGGTCCCAAGGGCAATCGCTGGGATGATAAGGCACCGGCGGATGGGATCCCATTCCATCCCTATTACACGGTCAAGGACATTGCCGGGGCCGTGGGCTTCCTGATCCTCTTTGCGGCCGTGGTCTTCTTTTGGCCGGACCTCGGCGGATTGTTCCTGGAAGCGCCGAACTTTCAGCCCGCCGATCCCTTGAAGACGCCGGAGCACATTGCCCCTGTGTGGTACTTCACGCCCTATTACGCCATATTGCGGGCGGTCCCACCCATGTTCGGCTCCCAGTTCCCGGGCGTAGTGGTGATGTTCGCGGCCATCCTGATCCTGTTCTTCCTGCCCTGGCTGGACCGCAGCGAGGTCAAGTCCATCCGCTATAAGGGTATCCTCTCCAAGATCGCCATCGGCGTGTTTGCGATTACCTTCATCGTTTTGGCCTGGCTGGGCCTGGAGTCGGTTACGCCTGCCAAGACCCTGCTCGCGCAAATCTTCACCGTGCTCTATTTCCTGTTCTTCCTGCTGATGCCGATCTACAGCAAGCTGGACAAGACCAAGCCGATCCCGGAGCGGGTGACAAAAACAAGCTGGATGAGCAGGATCAAGACCAAGCCGGTTCCGGAGAGGGGGACACAATGAAAAGATTGCTTATCGCATCCGTTCTCTTGCTGGCGCCCGCGTTTGTCTCGGCCTCTGGCGGCGCTGGTCTGCACCTGGAGAAAGCCGACATCGATCTTGCGGACCAGGAGTCCCTGCAGCGAGGTGCCAAGTATTTTGTCGGCTACTGCATGGGCTGCCACTCCCTCAAATACATGCGCTACAACCGTATGGCTGAGGACCTCGGGCTCGACGAGGTTCAGATACGTCGAGACTTTATTTTCGACAAGGAAACCAAGCCCGGTGATTTGATGGTCAGCGCCATGCGCCCGCGGGACGGTGAGAAGTGGTTCGGTACCCAGGTGCCGGATCTGACGCTGGTCACCCGTTGGCGCGACCCGGACTGGGTCTTCACGTATCTCAAGCACTTCTACCTGGACGAGAGCCGGCCTTACGGTGTGAATAACGCGGTCTTTCCTGATGTGGGTATGCCGCATGTCTTGGCCGGTCACCAGGGACTGCAGAAGGCCGTCCACACGGAGACCGAGGGCGAGCACCCTGGTTCGTTGAAAGGTCTCGAGCTGATGCGGCCAGATAATATGTCGGAGGAGGAGCACAATCAGAGGGTCAAAGAATACGATCAGATGGTCCGCGATCTGACGAATTTCCTGACCTACGCGGGCGAGCCCATAAAGCTCGAACGCCGGCGGCTGGGCTTTTATGTGCTGGGCTTCCTGGTCATACTCTTCGGCCTCGCCTACCTACTTAAAAAGGAGTATTGGAAAGACGTCCATTGATCGGGGTAGGGCGCGGTCTTTTTATCAGGCCTCTCCACAACCCACAGTTGACGCAAGTTAGGCCCCGTATCTTACGGGGCTTTTTCGTTTATACTGGCATATCGCCTCGGGTCTTCCGTGCCTGGGTGCGGTAATCTGAGTACTGAAGTAAAGGACAGTCGGTAGTGGCCACCAATAGACGATCCGTTATGACCCTGTTTTCCGATCCCACGAACCCGTACTGCCACCGGGTACGTATCGTACTGGCGGAAAAGAGTATCTCCGTCGACATCGTCGATGTGTGTACCCAAGATCTGTCTGACGAGGTCATGGATTTCAATCCCTACGGAACCGTACCCACATTGGTGGACCGGGACCTGCGACTCTATGAGTCACGCATCATCATGGAGTATCTGGACGAGCGCTTTCCGCATCCGCCGCTACTACCCGTCGACCCGGTTTCACGCGCTACGTCCCGCCTCTATATGTACCGCGTGGAGCGCGACTGGTACACCCTGATGGATCGGATACTCGAGGGCACCGAGGACGAGGCGGCCACGGCACGCAAGGAGCTGCGCGAAAGCCTAACCGCTACCTCTCCGGTGTTTGCAGCCAACCCCTTCTTTATGAACAATGAGTTCTCCCTGGTGGATTGCTGCGTGGCCCCCCTGTTATGGCGCCTCCCGCTGTTGGGCATCGACTTGCCGGCGCGGGCCCAAGCATTGTCCAGCTACGCAAAGCGCATCTTCACCTGGCCCTCTTTCGGCAAAAGCCTAACGGAGGCAGAGCGGGAGATGGCGACGGAAAATAGTTGATTGCCGACCTGCCGCCATGACTTCGAACCGTCCCTACATGATTCGGGCGCTGTACGAGTGGATTACGGATAACCGAATGACCCCCCATCTGCTCGTGGATGCGACCCATCCCCAGGCGGTGGTTCCGGCACAGTTTGTTGAGGACGGAAAGATCGTACTCAATATAAGCCCTACTGCTGTCCGCGCCCTCGTACTTGGAAACGGGGACATTGAATTCGGTGCGCGTTTCGGTGGTGTCGCCATGGAGGTCCGGGTGCCGGTGGGGGCGGTGCTCGGTATCTATGCGCGCGAGAATGGGCATGGAATCTTGTTCCCGGACGAGGAACCGCGGATGGACGACGCGCAGGAGACGGAGGACGAATCGACCGCCCCCGAACCGCCGCCCAAACCGCCGAAAAAACGACCGACACTCAAGGTCGTCAAGTAGGTAGGAGCACCGGGGACGATCTTCGCTGGTTGCTTGCGGTCAACCGTCCGCCGGGCGTTTGGGCGGATCCAAGCCCAATGCCATTAAGTTAAGCGTTACCGGTCAGCGAAAAAGAGGAAAAACGACGAATCACGCGAATCCGCGCGAAATTGTCATCCCGAACCGAAGGGAGGGATCTTGTTCGCGCTGATTCGCGCACTTCGTCGTTTTCTCTTCCGCATCCTGACCGACCACGACAAGCGGTCAGCAGCTAACTTAATGGCATTGGATCCGAGCCGATCGTCTCCGGATTCAAGCCGACGAGTATGAGGTAGCCACTGTGCCTGCCGATGCCTTCTGTGCTGAAATCGAATCCATACACGCGCACTATCCGCAACCCGGTGCCTGTCCGCCGTATCCGCAGCCGGCGTAGGGAGACAGTCTGGTCCAGGAACTGCAAATCACGTTGCTTACAGGCAGCATGGCAGATTTCGGTCGCCACTTCGCGCGCGCGCAGGCTGTCGAGCCAGAACCAGCCTAGGAGCAAAAGGGCGAGGACAGCGAGCAGGTTGTTCATATCGGTCGGGGATTCCCGACAAAAAACCGTTTTAATCCACAGATTACGCAGATTTTCACAGATTATTTAGCTTTTCATCCTTTTCATCCGTGAAAATTTGTGTAATCTGCGGATATTGAGGTTTTTGTGCAAGAGTAAGGAGTCGACGATGGGGGCCCTAGTCATAGTCACTGCCGACATCACGCGGCTTGCGGTGGATGCCATCGTAAACGCCGCCAACCAGTCACTCCTCGGCGGTGGCGGCGTCGACGGCGCCATCCACCGGGCTGCGGGGCCTGAGCTACTGGAGGCTTGCCGGGGCCTCGGTGGTTGTCCGACCGGAGAGGCACGAATTACTCCCGGGTTCGGATTACCCGCTAAGTGGGTCATCCATACGGTCGGCCCCGTGTGGCGGGGTGGGGGACAAGGCGAGCCGGAGTTGCTGCGCAGCTGTTATCGGCGTTCATTGGTTTTGGCACAGGAAAAGGAAGCGCGTACCGTCGCCTTCCCGGGCATCAGCACTGGTGTGTATGGCTACCCGAAGGAAGCCGCAGCCCGCATCGCCTTGGAGGTTATGCAGGCCGAGCGTGAGGACTTCGAAGAGATTATCGCCTGCTGCTTTTCACGGGAAGATGCCGCCCTTTACCGCACGCTCTGTTCCGACTGCCGATCTGATGAGGGGAACGGCTGATGCTCGCATAGCAGCGCCTCGGCTGGTACACCATTTCTGCATATTTTACATGTAGCCCGTAGGGTAGGTTGTGCCTACCAATCAAATAATGCCTCACACAGAGGCACCAAGCCGCAAAGTAAGTCACAACGGACATTTAAAAATAATTCCCCCTGTATCTTCGTGTCTTTGTGGCTCCGTGTGAGAAATATGAAATGAGTAATCCCGGGTCCGCGGCGGGCCTCGCGGCAATCCGAGACCTGGCCGCAACCCCTGAGCCCGTTCACTCTGATGACGCGAAGATTGCTTGAGTTGGAGTCGTCTGCCGTGCTTGGTTGGTGGGCACGGCCCACCCTACGGGTCCGAGAACCTAGAATAGGGTGAAATATGGTACTGGTAGATCGCGTACCTGTGGCTGTTTTCAAAAGCGCACGGACATGCCGGCGCTCGAAAACTAGTGTAGTGCGCCATTCTGTTTGGAACTTAAGCGGCGATTGCGCGCGTCGGGCGTCAAATCGATCGCGGCGC
>NZ_FLUY01001577.1 GCF_900092655.1 Candidatus Thiosymbion oneisti | reverse complement strand
AGACCGGCAGCTCTTCTTGGGTGCGGATGCGCAGGGCCTCATCGAGCTGGCCGCGGGCCTGGAGGATGTCGGCGATCCGGCCCTGGGTCACCGCCTTGGACCGCACGTCGCCGAGGCGCTCATAGACCGGCAGCTGTTCTTGGGTGCGGATGCGCAGGGCCTCATCGAGCTCGCCGCGCCGGTACAGCCTGTGGGCGTATTCGTCGAGCAGGGGCAGTGCGTCCGGATCGGCAGTCTCTTCCGCCGCCTCCAAGGCCGCGATACCCTGTTCCAAGAGGTCATCGGCGGTCTTGCCGTCCCCGGCGCCGCTGGTCACGCGGGCGGCATCGGCGTAAAGCCGCCAGGGAATGGGATGCGCGGTAGCTTCCAGCAGGCCAATCAGGTCCTTCCCGAGCCCCGCCGCCTTGTCGTAGCTGTCCGCTTCCAGGGCCCGGACGGCGCCGGCACCGCAGGCAGCGGCGATCGACGGGTTCTCCGCGGCCAGGGCGAGCTCGGCGAGCTGCAAGTCGGCCAGGGTGGGGCGCCATCCTGTTTCGCCGCCCCAGGCCTCGAACAGGGGCCCGACCGCAATGGCGGCGAATCGCCCCTGCTCTGCCGCCGTGAGCGGCGCTAGGCGGCCTGCGGCCAGCGGGCTGATGCGCACCCCGGCTAGGTCCGGCCGTACCGGATCTGCGCCCGGCTCCAGCAGGGCCAGGTCGCTCAGGTCCTGTATCCGGCCCCCGCTCTCCGTGGCGAGCGCTGCGGTGACCGCTTGCGGCACCGGCAGTCGGAACCGGGTCATGGCCCGCAGCAGGGTCGCACTGCCGGCCTTGTCGGCCAGCCCGAGCAGGGTCTGTACGGCGATGTTCTCCAGCAGCCGGCGCAACTGCTCGGCCTCCGGCAGTCCGCCGCCGGTCAGGTAGGCCTCCATCTCACCCAGGGCCGCCGCGGCCTCGGCCAGGGGCACGGCGGGATTGAGCAACAGGCGGGCGATCAGTAGATCCAACAGCCCCGGGTTGCCGCGCGCCGCGGTCTGGGCCCGCGCCAATAGCTTCTCGCGCTCTTCCAGGTCGGGCAGGTCCAATCCATCGGCCATGGTCTGGTGGCGCAGTACGAGCTTGCGCTCGGCGGTTTCCCCAAAGCTGGTGAGCTCGAGGCGGTCGAGCCGCTCGGCTAGATCCTGACCACCCACCGCCAGCCGGAACGGGAAGCGGCTGGTAATCAGCAGCCGGCTGTCGGTGGCGGTCGGCTCGAAGGCCCGGAGGATGGTTGCGACCAGGCCGGCGTAACGGGCGGCGACCGGGCGGGCACCGGCGGCCTCTTCCAGCAGTTGCTCGAAGTCGTCCAGGACCAGCAGCAGTGCCGGTCCGGTCTCGTCTTGCTGTTGGCAGGGGCCGTGCAACAAGTCGGTCAGCAGATTCCTGAGGGCGACCAGGGACTCCTCTGCTCCCTGCTGCGCCGCGGCGCGGACCTTCTGTTGCCCGTCTTGCAGGAGCGCGCGGGCGGTCGGGAAGCTGTGGAGGGCCGCCTCGAGCTCATCGAGCAGAGCTTGAGGGCCGAAGCGGCCGTGGAGCACGGCCAGTGCATAGTCGTCGCGGCGGCGGTTGGCGATGCGTGCGGCCAGGCTGGATTTACCCAGCCGCCCCATGCCGGTGAGGATGAGGCCGGCGTGGCGACCCGCGTCCAGGCTGCGCAGGGCATGTTGGAGCTCCCGGCGCCGGCCGACGAACATCTCATGGGAGGCCACCGGGACCTCCTTGCCGAGGAAGGTCTTCGAGATATGGCTGGCGGGCAACAGGGAGCGCTTGCGACGGCCAGTCACCAGCGGGGCGGCGCCGTCCGCGTCGCTGCCGAGCCACAGCCGCGCCAGGTGCCAGTCGCTCCGGATCTGCTCCTGGTCGGCATCGAGCAGCGCGCGGCGGGCCTCGGCAACCGCCAGGGCCAGGGCTTCACGCTCGGCGAGCCTTTGATAGAGGGTGGCCGCGAACCGGATGGCGGCGGTGTCCGCGACCGTGCCGTCCCAGCCGATGACGGCGGGCAGCCCGGCCTGGATCAGGGCGCTGGTGAGGGAGTGCACCGGCGCTTGTGCTACCTTGGGAGCTGGGTCATGGTCGGACTTTTTGCTGCCGGGCGCAGGCGGCAGCCCGGCCCCCGGATCGGGCCTGTGACCGGCCGTCGCCGCGCTGCGGCAGGCGGACAGGAACAAGAGGCGGGGCATAGCCGGCCGCAGAGTACCCAGCAAGGTCGCGGCGTCGGTGGCGAGCAGGGCGCCGGCGTCGTCTTCGAGGAGCAGGACGGGTCTCGGGTCCTGGTCCGGCCGGTCCCGCCAGTTGTTATCGCCGTGACAGGACAGGTGCAGCACGGGCAGGCCGCCGACCTCGCTCAGTCGCCGTCCCAGGGCCGCGGCCGCGCCGCTCTCGTCGACCAGCAGGTCCAGATTGGTGTCACCCACGGCGTCGAGGATGGCCGTCTCCTCGGCCTCATAGGCGAGCTCCGAGGTATCCTGGGGCGCCGCGGCCATAAAGGCCAGGCCGAGCCGGTACTGGTCCTGGTCCGGCGGCGGCTTCCCGAGCGGGCCCAGGCGGCGCTGGGGGCTGTACTGCAGGAGGGCGTCGGCGGCCAGATGGCCCCGCTCATCGGCCACCAGCTCCCAGGGCGCTTGCAGCAGGGCCCACTCGGCGGGGCTCGGCTCCCGGCGCGGGCAATGGATGCTCAGTATCAGGGGGCGGGAGGCGCTCTCCAACAGCCGGGTCAGCTGGTGTTGGTCGCCGTCGAGCCAGGCGTAGAGGTCGCGGCCGATGCGGATCGCCGCGGCCGGGTCCGGGCGTGCTTCCAAGGGTCCGTAGCGCGAGATGAGGTTCATGAGCCATGCGGACGCCTCTGCATCCAGCACTCGGCGGGTACCGATCGGCGTGTCGCCGGCAAAGAGCTCGCAGGCGTCGTCTTGGATCAATAGAATAGCGGACATGGCGCTTGCTCCCGGTCTCCCCATTCGGTGCGGAGAGCTTATCCGATGCGGGCCCGTCCGGCCAGGCAGATTGGGGGCAGGGCAACCGAATGATAATCACTGCTGAAACAATTTCTCGTTCCCACGCGCTGCGTGGGAACCTGGTTGCTCCGCGCCGCGGAGAGCATCAGACCGGTGGTATACACGGGAATCAAACCTGCCGGCTGTCCGGCGTTATCCGGTGCGGCCCAGAGGGCGTCTGCTCTGAGCGTTGC
>NZ_FLUY01001386.1 GCF_900092655.1 Candidatus Thiosymbion oneisti | reverse complement strand
TCGGTATTGGCGAAGCGGGCGGGGAGCCAATCTACGGACAGGCTCGAGGCCTCAGGGTGGGACGGCTTCCCAGGTACGCTTCATCAAATCCCTTTATAACCCTTCCCTGGTATTTCCTTAGAAACAGAACATACAAGGGTGGGCTGTGCCCACCACAACAAAAGCGGCTTCCAATAAGGTCGCGGAAATAGATCCCGCGTAGCTGCTTCAATGAGAATATTCGGCGGGATGCGGCCATCCCTGGCCTGTCCCGCCCTACTACCACCATCTACGGGCTTGCTTTAACCGAGTAGCCGGCATTCGCTTCAAGGTTTGATTGCGAGGATCAACCACAATCCCAACGGATTCCAGTGCAGTGACGCCGAGGATAGGCTCAGACTCGGCGTCGCCGAAAATTATTGTACCGCCGACGATTTCACCCATGAATTCAATATCGCCTGTGGTTATATCCATTTTGGCTTCGCTGCCGTCCGCGAGCTCATAGATATGCTTGGCCTTGGGTTTTAAGCCAATCGCTTCAAGCCGGTCTTTAGGCACAAGCGAATCGACCGCACCTGTGTCAACCAAAAACAGACCTTCCCATGTCTTCTTCGGGTTGGCAGGATTTCTGATGGTTACGGTTACATGCTTGGTGCCCATGGTTGCCTCTCATTGGATTTCTAACGGCACTCAAACATTAGGCTTTACCAGGCACGAATTTTGCGACCACCAGTCCGGCTACTCCACTCAACAATAGGTTTCTCTTCATGACATTCTCCTCGTGGTTTGATGCTCAATTGTACACGCACTCGCCGGTGAATCGGTTTAAGATTGGCCCATGGGTCACGACCGGAACTTCAAAAACCTTATTCTCGACTACTCGCGCCAGGTGTTAGCCTTTTTCGCCCCTAGGAATTTTGCCCGCGGCAGCGCGGGCGCGGCTGCGCATTCCACCAGGACGGCAATTTCCGGAGATATGCAGGCCGGAGAGATATGCGGGCTAGTGTGTCCGTCACCGCCGTGCCGGAGAAACAGACTGAAACTGGATACTAACCTGCCCAGCTTATCCCGAACCCAGCCTTTTCCATGCGGATCGACCAAGTCCGAGCGTCTCCTTGCTTTCCCCCGACGACTCCGTGCCCTCGGCCCTGGGCGTGCGCTCGGCTTCACCCTCATGGAGTTGGTCATCGCGCTGGCCCTGATCGGACTGATCACCCTGTTGCTCTTCTCCGGTCTGAGGCTCGGTACCAGGGCCTGGGAGGGGGTAGAGACCACCGCGGAGCAGACCGCCGGGTCGCGCATCGCGCGCAATTTTCTAGCGCGGGCACTGATACAGGTAAGACCGACACGAATCACTTTCGAAGGGAAGCAGATGACGGTCTTCGCCGGCGATGCGGAGAATCTGGAGTTCGTCGCGCCTTTGTCCGAGCATGTAGGCACGCCGGGACTCTATATTCTGAGCCTGACCTTGGAAGAGGACGGACGGCTGGTGCTGACGCGCCGGTTACTCCATCCGGATGTCCTCGAAGAAACCGACAGTATTCCGAAGTGGACGCCTTTCGATGGCGATGGAGACATTTCCGTGACCGGTCCCCTGGATGAGGACCTTGCCGTGGGTGCCTATGGCAGTACCCTGCTGCTCGACGGCGTCGAGGAATTACGGATCGGCTATTTCGGCATCCCAGAGGGGCAACGGGAGCCGGAGTGGGGCCCCGAGTGGTTGGGAGAACCCCGTATACCCCTGGCCGTTCGCGTACACTTGATCGCCCAGGGACGGACCTGGCCCGACATGCTCTTCCGGCTACCCCGGTTCGGACTCGCACAACAGTCGATCCTCCGTGATGGACCATGAAGGGTCGGTGCTCGGTGCAGCGCGGCATCGCCCTCATGTTGGTCCTCTGGGTCCTGGCTTTGCTCACCATCATCGCCGTTGGGTTGACGACGGCCCAGCGCACCGAGAGCACCCTGACCGGTAACCAGCTCGCTAGCGCGCGTTTCCATGCCTTGGCCGAGGCCGGCGTCAGCTGGGCCATTCTCAATCTACTGGCCCCGGTGACGATCATTGACGAAGAGACCGAGGTGTGGGTCCCGGACGGTATGCCGCGGTCCTGGACCTTTGCCGGCGAAACCCTCCAGATCAGGGTATTCAACGAGACCTCGCGGGTCGACCTCAACACGGCTGACCGGGACCTGTTGGAGGCCCTACTCAGGGCCGCGGCCCCTGGAGGGGAGGAGGCAGAGGAAAAGGTGAGCACCTTGGCCGACGCCATCGAGGATTGGCGCGATACCGACGACCTGACCGAGCTCAACGGAGCGGAGGATAGGGAATACGCCGCCGCCGGCCGTTCCTACGGTGCTAAAGACGGCCCTTTCGACAGCGTGGATGAGCTGCAGCTGGTGTTAGGTGTCGACCGGGATCTTTACCGCACCCTGCTCCCGGCCCTCACAGTGAACGCCGGCGGTGCCGAGCTGAACCAGCGGTATTCCCCACCGCTGGTGCAGGCTGCACTGGAGGCGCTGGGACGAAAGGTACCTGCCGGGGCCGGCGATTCGGATGGGAATGCCGTCGACCGCGGCGGACCCCTATACCGGATGCGCGTCACCCACTTGGTCGATACCCACTTGGTCGATAATGGGCCGGGCTTGACCATGGAGACCCTGATACGCATTGAGAAAGGCAGATCACCGCCGTTCCGCGTCCTATGGCGACGTTTCGGATTGGTTGCCGAGCAATCCGTCGCGTCCGCCGACGCGGAAGACGGAGAAGACGGGCTTTTCTAAAGCAGCTGTCAGTCCATCGATGCGGTTCGCGCCTCCTCGTGGTGCCATCCTGTAAGACCTACCGCGCTCACCGCATCCTACGGCACTCGCAGTGGGTTGGGCACGCCACACGCAGCACCCCCTCTCCCTCCGGGAGAGGATCGGGGAGAGGGAGAGGGTCGGGGAGAGGGGATCAAATCAAGAAACGGGGCATAATGAACCCTTCTACGCTAACCATTTAAAAATTCACCACTACCAAAAAACGAAGGACCTGGATCGAATCCACTGAAAACATGGTCGATAAGTACGCAGTCATTGGCAATCCCATCGCGCACAGCAAGTCGCCGTTCATCCATGCCGAGTTTGCCCGCCAGACCCGGCACGACATGGCGTATGGACGCATCCTGGGCAACCCGGACGACTTCGCCGGAGACGTGCATCGCTTCTTCGCCGCGGGCGGACAGGGTATGAATGTCACCCTTCCCTTCAAGGAGCGGGCCTGGGAGCTGGTCGACGAACGCAACCCCAGGGCCGAGCGCGTGGGTGCGGTCAACACCCTGACCCTGCTTCCCGACGGTCGCCTTGGCGGGGATAACACCGATGGGATCGGCCTGGTGCGGGATCTGTCCGAAAACCACGGCTTCGACTTCGGCGGCAAGCGGGTACTCCTGCTCGGGGCCGGGGGTGCCTCCCGCGGGGTGTTGCCCTCCCTCCTGGAAACGGGGCTGGATACCTTGGTCATCGCTAATCGTACCGCCGCCAAGGCGTTGGACCTGGCCGCGGCCACCGCGGCGGATCGAGTCAGCGGGTGCGGGCTGGAGGGGCTGAGCGGACGCCGTTTCGACCTGATCATCAATGCGACCTCCGCCGGTCTCGACGGGGGCGTGCCCGCGATTCATCGAGACTGCCTGGCCCTAGGCGGTTGGACCTATGACATGTTCTACGGTGATACGCCTACCCCCTTCCTGCGTTGGGGCAGGGAACGAGGGGCTGCCTGGGCCCTGGATGGTCTGGGTATGCTCGTGGAGCAGGCCGCAGAGTCCTTTTTCTTATGGCGAGGGGTGCGTCCCTCGACGCCCCCCGTCATCGCCCAGCTCCGGGGCGATCAGGCGTACTCCCAGGTCTTGAGATGACGTGGGATAGGATCGATAGCGGCTTGTGGCCCCCGGCTTACCACATGTCGAGCGAATGACGGCCGTTCCAATCCCTCCTGATGCAGAAGCAAGTCGATCCGGCCGGTACTGTCTGCCGTAGGCAGGGCAGATAGGTTCGCCGGGATCGCATTTCCGGGCAGGTTGATACGCACTTACCCTTGCACTCCGGAGGGGTGGATCGGTCAGGCAGCCTGTTTTTTGTCTAAAGCAGGCTGGTCTGCGCGATCGACCTCGGCGCCGTCACCAAGGCCCCGCCGTACCAAATCGGCCAACGAGATAGCATCCAAAAAGCTAAAGACCTCGTTGCTGAGTTGGTCCCAGAGGGTGTGAGTAAGGCAAGGGTTGCCACCGCGGCAGTCTTCCCGTCCGTTGCAGTGCGTGAATTCGACCCACTCATCCACGGCACAGATGATATCCGCGATGGAGATTTCGTCGGACGGTTTTCCAAGGTAGTAGCCGCCGCCCGGACCACGCACACCCCGGACCAGTTGTTTACTGCGCAGGGCCGCGAAAAGCTGCTCCAGGTAAGACAAGGAAATACCCTGGTCCACGGAGATATCGGCTAGGGTCACAGGCCCCTTGCCGGAGTGCAACGCCAGATCCAGCATGGCGGTAACCGCATATCTTCCTTTGGTAGAGAGTCTCATGGTCGTTTTTCCTTAATTTTAAGTTCGATGCAGACAGAATCCTTTGATTTCCCGTTTCTCAAGATCGGGAGCTAGCGGGGGAATGAAGGGTTACATGTCCTGTGTCAGCCTTCGTACACGCAAACCACTGGACCCACCCCTGATAACAAAGCATAGCTATATCATAGTAAAATAGTCAAGAATTTTCCTACACATCCAGGGTAAGCGCGTATCAATGAACCGCTACGGACCGATTCCCCACACCCTCCTGCGGGGAGAGTCCTTTGCGCCTTTGGGGTTCAAGGGTTCAAACTATCCCGCGGCCAAACACCATAGCCTTGTTATCATGCCGCCACCCCTGATCGTCTCGAGGACCCAAGGCCGAACATGCACGCATCCGAGGAACCGAGAATCGATGTCCGCCTGGGCAATTCCGAGCTGACCCTGTTGGGCACCGCGCACGTCTCCCGCGCCAGCGCGGACAAGGTACGCGGGCTGCTCCAGGGTGGTGATTATGATGCGGTGGCCGTCGAGCTCTGTCCCAGCCGACACCAGGCGCTCATGGACCCGGATGCCCTGGCGCGTATGGATCTGTTTTCCGTGATCCGCCAGGGCCGTGTCTACATGGTCGTGGCGAGCCTGGCCCTGGCTGCCTACCAACAGCGGCTGGCGGATCAGTTCGGAATTGAGCCGGGGGCCGAGCAGCGAGCCGCCATCCTGGTGGCACGGGAACGCCGGCTCCCGGTGCTGCTGGTGGACCGGGAGATCGGCGTCACCTTGAAGCGGACCGCGGGGAATCTTAGTTGGTGGAAGCGGTTTGGGCTCTTCTCGGGTCTGCTGGCAACTCTGCTCTCTCGCGAAGAGGTCACGGAGGAGGAAATCGAGCGTCTCAAGGAAGGTGATGTGCTGGAGACCACCTTTGCCGAATTTGCTGAGGATCGCCGGGATCTCTATGTCCCCCTGATCGATGAACGTGACCGTTACATGGCCGCCCGGCTGCGCGAAGAGATCGCGAGCAAGCGCCACGAGAAGGTCCTTGCAGTGCTCGGAGCGGGACATATCGAAGGTGTGGCGGGCCACCTGCGGGAGGTGCCGGGACGGGACCCCAGGGCCGAGCTCGCCGAGCTCGACCGGTTGCCGTCACCGCAACGCTGGCCCAAGCTCATCCCCTGGCTCGTCGTCGTCCTGGTCCTCGGGGGCTTCGGCTATGGCTTCTACCAGAGCCCGGGGCTCGGTCTACGGGTGGTGCTGGACTGGGTGCTCATCAACGGTAGCCTCTCCGCCCTAGGCGCCGCCGTCGCCGCCGGCCACCCGCTGACGGTGGTCACTGCCTTCCTGGCCGCCCCCCTGACCTCCCTGAATCCCACCATCGGCGCCGGTATGGTCACGGGGGCGGCGGAGCTCTATCTGCGTCGGCCCAGTATCGGCGACTTCGGCCGCTTGCGCCGGGATACCGCCACCCTCAAGGGTTGGTGGCGTAACCGGGTCTCGCGCACCCTACTGGTGTTTCTGTTCTCCACGCTCGGATCGGCCATCGGCACCTATGTCGCGGGGTTCCGCATCTTCGAACGGCTGTTTGCTTGAAGATTCGAGGCGATACCGATAATACCTATCGGGCAGAGGCTCAGTTTAAAAATTTTATGCTTGGCCGCTCACTTTCCGGCCCATTTAACGCTACGACGCAATGGCGCCAAGACGCAAAGTTTCTTTGTTCTTTCTTTGCGTCTTTGCGTCTTGGCGTCCTTGCGTCCTTGCGTCCTTGCGTCCTTGCGTCCTTGCGTTTTTTCGCGAACTGAGCCACTACCACCTATCAGCACCGCTTGCGTCATTTCCAGCAGCGGGTTATATTTTTACTGATTCATCATCGATAAGGGACATGTAAAAATGATCGCTGTCACCCTCTCCAGTAAGTACCAACTTGCTTTGCCCAAAGCCATCCGTGACGAGTTGGGGTTGCACGCCGGGCAGAAGTTTGCCCTCATCACGAAAGGGTCCGTTATCGAGCTGGTCCCGCTGCGTCCCATCGAAAAATCTCGGGGTCTGCTCAAGGGAGCGAATCCGGAAGGGTACCGCGACCGCAGAGATCGCTACTGATGGAAGTGTTGGTCGATACGTGCGGCTGGATCGAGTGGCTGACAGACGGTGTTTTTGCAGAGCGTTTTGCTCCTTTTTTGACCGAGCCCGAATCGCTGATCGTTCCCACCTGCCTGCAATTCGAGCTCTATAAGTGGGTCAAGCGTGAGCGCAACGAGACACTAGCTATGGAGATCATGGCCCTGACCAACCAAACCCAGGTCATTCCACTGACCACCGCGCTGGCGCTCTATGCGGCGGATTTGTCTCTGGCGCATCGCCTTTCCTTCGCCGATGCCTTGATTTACGCCACAGCACGCCGCTACGAGGTGACCTTGGTTACCATCGATGACCATTTCGCCGGGCTTACCGACGTCACCTATTTTCCTAAGCGCCTGCTGTCGGAGCCCTAGTCCCTCGCAGCTTCCTCCCTGATCACGGCCTCCCTGATCACAGCGGTCGCCTCCTCCAGGTGCTGGAACTCATGATCCCCACCTTTGAAGATCAGGAGCCTGCCGCAATCGCGATACAAGGACTCGGCGATGCGAAAATCGATCACTTCATCGCCCTGGTCCAAAAACAGGGTAGTCGGGACCCCGTCGCAAGGGGTATCGACCCCGTATTTTCGAGTACTCTCGATCAGATCCCGACCGATGATGTAGGTCTCGCCGTAGGCGGTGGTCTGAGACGTACCCTCAAAACCCCGCAGCAGATCCCAGGGCGTGAGTGCCGGGTTGATGAGAAACAGATGCGCGAAGGTAAACTGTCGGGCCAGATACTGGGCGTAGAAGCCGCCCATGGAGCTGCCGACGACGATGGGTGGCTGCTCCTCGCGTAGCCCGCGGAAAAAATCGCTGAGCTTTGCGATAGCCGCATCCGGTCGATGGGCCGGATAAGACGGCACCAGAACCCGGCTGGGCGCCAACCGCTCGTGCAGCACCCCCGCCTTGTGGGATTGATTGGAACTGTTGAGGCCGTGAAGATAGATCAACATCGCTGGTCTTAAGGTAGTCGCAGCACCCGCTGCCCTTTTCGGCCCCTGATTATACCCGTCATGGACGGATTTTCCGCTCCAAGCCGCGCCGACACGCGCGCTCCTGAACCCGGAATTGTCGGTCGATGAACTCGCCGGCACCCTGCAACCTCACGAGGCCCGCCTAACCTGACCGACTTCCTGATGCAGGGGCGGTGGGTACAGCCATTTGCCGGAAGCAACTTGATAACCGAAGAGAAGATCCTCAGCACTCGTCATGCGTGGCAGCAGGAGCTGAGCAGGGCGATCACCCGCCCGGAAGAACTCATCAGGGTCCTGGACCTCGACCGGGGACTGCTCCCCGCGGCATACGCGGCGGCGAAGCGATTCGGCCTCCTGGTCCCACGCAGCTACGTCGCGCTCATGGCGCCGTCGGAGCCCCAGGATCCCTTGCTGCGCCAGGTCCTACCGCTCGCAGAAGAGCTGTGGAGTCCACCCGGCTTCAGCACCGATCCGGTGGGTGAACGGGCGGCGGTATGCACCCCAGGCCTCCTGCGAAAATATCAGGGTCGTGCCTTGCTGCTGCTCACCGGCGCCTGCGCCATTCACTGCCGCTACTGCTTCCGCCGCCATTTCCCCTACCGAGAGGACTCCGCCCAACTCGATCGTGCCGCGGGTGCCGTCCGCCGGCTCGCGGAGGACCCTTCGATCCGCGAAGTGATCTTGAGCGGAGGGGACCCACTGATGCTGGACGACGAACCCCTCGCCATCCTGATCGGCAAGCTCGAAGAGATACCACACCTGCGACGCCTACGCCTGCACACTCGGCTGCCGATCGTGTTACCCGCTCGGGTCACCGATCGCCTGTGCCATATCCTGAGCGCGAGCCGCCTGCAGCCGGTCATGGTGGTGCACACCAATCACGCCCGGGAGCTGGGATCAGCAGCCCGGAGCGCCCTGGAACGATTGCGTAACGCCGGGGTCTTGCTCCTCAACCAAAGCGTGCTCCTACGCGGCGTGAATGACAGTGCACACCGCCTGGCGGCGCTCAGCGAGACATTGTTCGAGTGCGCCGTTGTGCCTTACTATCTCCACCTGCTCGACCGGGTCCTGGGCGCGGCACATTTCGAGTCGGACGAGGCGACGGCGATTGAGATCCTGGATCAGCTGCGTACACTGTTGCCCGGCTATCTGGTTCCGCGGCTGGTGAAAGAGACAGCGGGCGAGCCCTATAAGATCCCGTTAGGGCTATACAAGCTTGATACCAAAACAAAGAAAGGGGCACTTTGAAAAATATGATTTTCGTCAGCGGCACGCTTGAATAATCAATGGCTTAGGGTCGCCCGATTGGTGAAAACACCTATTTTTCAAGGTGCCCAAAGGAGAGAGGAAATGAAAAGATACTTAGTGATATTTGCTTTTGGGCTGCTGTTTTCTGCTCAAGCACAAAGTGAATTTATGCTATCTAAAAGTGTGTTTGTGCATGTTGCAGAGCCAAATACACTAGAATTCCAAAAGAATGAATTCGCCTACTTTCCCGCTGGCACAAGATTATACAAAGGGGATGAACATAAAAACCACCTTGGCGCAAGGCGACAATTAGTTTTTTCCGAATATGGGATTGCGGCGTATATTAAATCTGGTATGTTTTGGAATTCTGAGGATATACAAAGATTAAGAAACGAAGGTGGTGATAAATGGGTATTTATTACCAGACAAAAAGACGTTATCGCCGAAATATCTGACAAGGTGAGATTGGTTATAGGCTTTAGCAGAGGGGAAAAATACCCTTTGGTCGAGGAAGAAGAAGATTCCTTTTCCATCAAAGTCGGAAAAAATAAAATTCCGGGCTTGGGAGACAGCGTAAATTATCAGGTAATAATACCCAGAAAGCATGGAAAGCTTGTTAACTTATCCAAAGGCTTAAGCCCTGAAGAAGCTGCCACGTTTAAGTTAAGTGTAGTAGATGGTGTAAGCGGTATTAAAAAACCATGCAACACAACAACAGCTATCGCTACGAAATATGGTGGTTCTGCTTCTGGTGAAGTAGGTTTCAGCTTAAAGAAGTTTTGGCTTGGGTTGACTGCTAAAGGTGAAGTTCGCGCTGAAACTGAAACAAGCAAGCTGGAAGAGTTTGATAAAAATATGAATGTATCTAGAAAATATTACACTAGGTCTCACCAGCCGGGAATATACAAGCTAACTCGTTATAAATCATGTGGTGGAAATCAGGATATCTCATACATTTACACGAGCAAAGATATTGATGAGGTTACTGTCTCAAAAGAGTTGGTGCAAGACACACCTGTTGCTATTGACAAAAGAACTAGCCAAGTGTTGATTTCTTGTCCAAAACAGTATTTTGCATATTACGATGAATTGATTGAATGGGAATTCGATCATGAGGAGATACCATTTATTATTTCTAGTACCGCAAAATTTAAAGCTATAGCTAATAGCAAATGTCTTCAGCCCTAACAAACACATACACATAGACAGCAAAAAGCGCTGCTCCTTCGTCGCTATGCTTTTTGCTGCCAGTGATGTGAGGCGTTAGGCGCGGAACTGAGAAACACCCTTCTCGGAGGACAAAGAAATGGCCCAGTTAGTTGTTCGGTTGGAAAGCGAAGAAAAAGCTAAGTTGCTTTCCGAGTTTCTTTCGGCTTTAAACTTCGTTAGCTCAGTCGAGTTGGCTGAAGATAGACTCATACCGCTGAAAACTGAAGAAGATTTTTTCTCCTTGGCTGGTTTGTGGAAAGGTAGAAATATAATCCAAGATTCCATCCGCAAAAGTGCATGGAGAGAAACATGTCAATGATTCTCTGCGATACCAATATTCTAATTGAATTTTATAAAAATACACCAGAAGTTATTGGTGAACTTTGTGAAATCGGCCAACATCAGCTAGCAGTAAGCACCATAACACAAGCCGAGTTATATTTCGGAGCTTTAGATAAGACAGAATTACAGAAAATAAAAAGACATTTATCTTTGATTTTTGTTATTCCCGTTGATAATCATATTTCCATGCAGTTTATTTCGCTGATGGAAAAATACTCATTGAGTCATAAGCTATCTATCCCAGATGCTCTGATTGCCTCAACCGCCTTGGTACACCAACAAGAACTCTATACATTGAATGATAAGGATTTTCGCTTCATTTCAGGACTACGACTATACAATCCAAGGATGTAGCAAGCTGTCAGACAAAGGGCCGTAGTATTCAGTGTGGCACGAACCGCATCGATCAAGAACGGAATAGGGTGGGTAGTGGGATTAAAGCAAATTTCGCCTAACATTTGGCTGCAAGCGACCCAATGCCGCGGTCCGGCTCCTCAACAATTTTCAAACTCAGTGCCACGCGGCATTGGGTGCCTGAGCCAAGCCGATCGATTCGAAATGAAATCTTGCGAACCACAGACCCAACAGCTACTGGCCGAACAGCCCGGCTACCAGCAGGCAGTCCACAACCTAAAGAGTGACTGCCCCGCCGCCGGGAATCCATGGGCCAACATCCCGGTCGCTATCGAGCAAGCGATAAAGGAGGCCTGCGACGCCGACCTAGACCGGCCCTTTACCGAGATCGTCGAGGACCATCAGACCATCCGGCGACCGGACGCCTACCCGGCCCGCAACCCCCCAGACGAAACCCCCTTGCGTCGTGTCGTGGCGCTGACCAGATTCCTGCATCGCCATTTTCTTCCCGGTCCGGAAGAACCCGCGAACTATTGGAGCACCGAAGCGCAAACCAACCTATTCGAGGCGAGAGAGGCGTATCGGCAAATGCTGAAAAGCAAGCCGAAATCCTTGGGTAGCGAACTCTTTCACGGAACTACCGGCAAGTTGGGAGCACCTACATGGTGGACCTTTCCGGAGGTAGGATGCCCAGCACCTGCCGATGCCGCTACCTACATGGAGGAGCTGATGTTGGACCCCCAGAGCATCGATGACGCGCGCCGAGAAGGAGGGGTCGTTATTTTGATCCCCCCACAGCTATTGGCCGACCAAGCCTATAAGCCCTGTGCCCTGGATGCCTTTTGGGAGGATACTTCGTTCCGACCGGACCATAGCGAGCGGCCCTATGGCATGACCTGTCCCGCGCGGCCGGAATTGAAAGGGCACCCGGAGTTGATTTCTCGGTCCTATTCTTATAGTGATTGGCAATCCCGATTAGAGAAGATCGACCTGGAATGGCTGGAGCCATCCGTATTGGAGCCATCCGTATGACAGCCAAAGACCCAGAGCTCGCATATCTTGCCGGTCTGCGCCGGCTGCTGCGCGAGGAGGCACCCTTCGATCCGGTCAAGCAGGTGATTCGCGCTCGGCTGGAGGGTGTGCGCGAGCCGGTGCAGGGCCTGATCTCCCCACCCCTGGGCCGGGACGAGCCGGATACCAGTCTTTTACTGCTGTATCTGTACGACCAACTG
Organism: Candidatus Thiosymbion oneisti; assembly: GCF_900092655.1. GTDB lineage: Bacteria > Pseudomonadota > Gammaproteobacteria > Chromatiales > Chromatiaceae > Thiosymbion > Thiosymbion oneisti. The sequence goes on along the minus strand of NZ_FLUY01001386.1, from coordinate 5,554 downwards.
AGAAGGGACCAGGATCGGCCCGCCCGGGACCGATTGCGCCGCGTAGCGGTCGAGCTGTTGGAAGAGGCCCTAAACGCTGGCGCCGGTTTTCGGGCGATCAACCGCCTGGGCCAGTTGGTCGGTGCCTTCGAGGTTCGCCGCTCGGAACCCTTGGCGGGCCGGCTGCGCACCTGGCTCTGGGGGTATCTCGATTCCCGCCTGCCGCAGCCGGGTGAGGCCCTTATCTTGCTGACCGGCGACGCTCTGATCCGGGCCCGTCAGATCCTGGATCTCTGGCTGGCGGTCACACCGCCCTTGCCGCCCGGCTGGCCAGAGCACTATGCCGGAAAGATCAGGCTGTTTTTCGATAAGGCCGTCGAGCAAACACGGCAAGACCATTTCTCGCTCAGTAAACCGAGATTCCATCTGCTTACCCTCCTGTATCGGGGACTCTTGAAGCTCTGCCCGGAATATGCCGGCTGGCAATACCCGACCTTATGCCGGTTGGCCCAGGGCACCCGCGAGCGGGATGCCAGGGGGATCTGGCTGGCCCTGTGTTGGGAGTATGGTGTCCTGCTGGGCGCGGACCAGGCCTGGCGCAAATACTTCGCCCAAGGGTTGACCAGCATCCGTGAGGATGAAAAGAGACATTATCGCGAGCGTTCCGATTCGGAACTGAATGATCTTTTCTGGCGCGGATTGGAATATCTGGATCACCTGGAGCAAGAACTCTATCTATCCGAATCCACTCCACCATATTTGGACCTGGAAGTAGCCGGCAAACCGAAGGATACCGCCCGGCTTCATGGTGATTCCGATTCGGAATCGGGAAGGCTTTACTTATCCGAATCCACCTCGGTATCTCCGGGTCTGAAGGTAGCCGACGAGCCGAAGGATACCTCCTGGCCTTATGGTTATTCCGATTCGGAATCGGGAAAGTTTTACCCACTCGGACTCGCCTCCAAGCTCCTACGCCCATTAGTGTTGGATTCCAAACCGGTACCAGCTGCCTGAGTAGTGATGAAAATCATCAGCTTTTTCTCCTTCAAGGGCGGCGTCGGACGCACCGCCCTATTGACCAACCTGGGGGCCTATTGGGCCGGTCGGGGTAAGGTGGTGGTGCTGATGGATCTGGATCTGATGGCGCCGGGCCTGGCCTACTCGCCCCTGGCAGGCCCCTATCTCTACCCGGAGGGGAAAGATCTGGGCATGAGCGACCTGATAGCCGCCTTACAGCCCGTGATTGAGGAGCCGGACCGAGAGGAGGCGGCACAGGGGGTCTTCCTGCCCCCCCATTGGCTGTTGCGCCAGATGCACCTGTCCCACCCGGACGGTGGACCGGGAAAAGATCAGGATCAAGGCCAACTTCTACTCATCGATGCCGGCAGCCATCCGGTCACCGGCGCGCCGCCGGGATCCGACGGCATCCTGGCACCCATCCCCCCGCGCCGGGGTACCCCGGACGAGAGCGACCGCCAGACCCTCTACCGCAGCCTGGCCTATCAGATGCGGGAGGATCTGGAGCACTGGCGGGTCCCCGAGCCCTACCCTGCCGCGGGCCGGACCATCGACTATCTGTTGATCGACAGCCGCACCGGCTTCGCCGAGCTGCCGGATCTCAGCCTGGGCTATCTAGCCGACCGGATCGTACTGGTGGCCGGCCTCAACCCCCAGAACCTCAAGGGCCTGGAACTGACCCTGCGCGCCCTCTTGGCCAGCGACGAACGAATCCCCATCGACGAGCTCCATCGCCAGCTCTGCGTCGTCTTCTCGCCGATACCGACCGCCGAGGACGAAACCGTGTTCGCGGCCCTGGAAGAGGCCCACAGCCTGCTGAACCAAAGCCGACGCATCGCCGCCAATCGGGAATACGAACGGGTGCCGGAGAGCTTCGTCCTGCACTACACCCCGATCCTAGCCACTAGTGAGTTTCCCCTGGTGCCGCGGTGGCCCGAATCCCTCTACGGGCGCGAGGTCCTGCGCATCGCCCACCACCTGGAGGGCAAGACCGGGCGCGAGGACCAGGACCAGACCCTGCGTCGGATTCGTGACCAGATACTGCAAATCACGGCGCCGGCCGAGCAAACACCGGAAACGACGCCCGTCTCGCCCCCCATGGGTCACCGACCCAATCCCCTGACCAATCTGCCGGCTTGGCATTGGCCCTTGGGCGAGCCAGACGAACCGGCACGAAGGAAGAGGTTAGATGAATTGCTGCCGGCCGATTCGGCCATTACCACCGATCGGGAACATTTCCTCAACCGATTGGCAAATAGCCTCGTCCCCACGGCGGAAGAAAAACAAGACATCCTGCAATCCTATCCATCCTTGTCGCCAGATCGGGTCGGTGAATTACTAACGATCTTCAAGGAGGAACAGAAGGGATTCGAGTCGTTATTGGAACAATTTCCAGATGGTGTCTTTGACCCATTTCATCAGCGAGTTCCGGAATGGGGCGGGATTGTCCTGGGGGATGAGAATGCCGGCTGGCGGCGGTATCTGTATGCACCGTTGAAGGGAGAGAGCCTGTTCGCCCATGCGGAGGCTTGGCCCCACTACTGGTTGGGCCTGGCGCGAGAGCTAATCGCGCGCATGGGGGACAGAGAGGCGGCAGATCAAGCCATCGAGCGGGCGGAGGCCGTAGCCGACCCGTCGGAGCTGGAGACACTGGCCGAGCAGCTGCTCGAGCTCGAGCTGCCGGAAACGACGCCGGCGGAGATCTGGAACCAGCTCGAGGAACGGGCGCGCCGACTGGCACCGGGTCATGCCTGGCTGGATTTCCTGATAGCGCGCCGGCTGCTGCAAGCGCCGGAGCCGGACCTGGCCCGTGCCGAGCAATTGCTGACACATCTGCTGGACCATCCACCCGACGACAGCTTCCGGTGTTTTCTCATGGTCACCTTGGTAATCGGCGAGTTGCCGCGACTGGCGATAAGGACCGAACCCATACTACGCCAAGCCATTGCGCTCGACCTGAAAGATGCCCTTCCCTGGCACAACTTGGGCAATCTGCTCACGGAGCATCTCAACCGTTATGAAGAGGCTGAGGCGGTCTATCGTCAGGCCATCGAGCTGAATCCGAAATTCGCCCATCCCTGGAACGGCCTGGGCGATCTGCTCATGCAATATCCCGACCGCTATGAAGAGGCCGAAGCGGCCTATCGTCAGGCCATCGAGCTGGATCCGAAATTCGCCTTCTCCTGGAACGGCCTGGGACTATTGCACCAAACCTTACACCGCGATTGCGAGGAGGCCTTCCGCTGCTTCACGGAGGGCCTGACCAGATCCAAGCCTGAATCCCTTGAAGCCGCCCATCTCCAGCTGAATCTCGGCCGGCTGGAACTGGTACGGGGCCGACCGGACCGGGCGCGGAAGGCGCTGGAGCAGGCACTCGATCTGTTCGACCGCCAACCTAGATTCCAGGCCAATGCCTTGTGGTTAGCCGTCGGGCTGGCGGGGCCGACCGATCCCGAGAGCGGCCCGCGCCTGGTATCGAAGACTGACCATTCTGCTGAGGAATCGATAGCAACACTAGCGGAACGCCATACCCGACTGGCTCGGAAGGCATTGGAGAGGGACCCGAAATCCGCTGCCGCCCGGTATCTGTTCATCGCCTCCCTGGCCACGGGCGAAGCGGACGAGGCGCTGTGGCGGGAGATCTTGTCCCGGCTCGAGACCCATCAGGCCTGTTTCGGCTTCATCAACGACCTCTATCTGTTCGCCGGTCTGCGACCGGATACCGCCCCGGCCGCCGCCCAGCGGGTCGCCGCGCTGCTGGCGCTGCCCGCGGAGCAGGTCGCCCGTTTCCGTGACCGACCCAAACCGCCGGACTGGTTGGAACGCTACCGTCCCTTCGCCGAGGGCCGCAGCCGCGGCGCCGGTGATCCCGCCGACCACACCCGCTTCTGTTTGTAGGTCGGGTTAGGCGCGTCTTACCGATGGCGAGGTCCACTAACCCATCGAAACCAACTACGCACAGCGGCGTCAGCTGGGGATTCGCAATACAGCTGTTGACATTTAACTCTAATCGATTGTTTTCACTATGTTAAATGGCTGCAACACCCCACTCGATCCACCCTAGTGCAGGGAGGAGGCGGAACGAAGGCACGGCTCACGCTCGACGAGGCCACACTTGCCGGCTTTTACGACCGACACTCCATTCGACGGCTTTCACTGTTCGGATCGCAATTGAAAGGTGCTGCTCGTCCTGACAGCGATCTGGATCTGTTGGTGGAATTCGAGCCGGGTAAGGAACCCGGTTTGATCGCTTTGGCAGCAATAGAGCTGGAGTTGTCGGATCTGTTGGGGGGAGCCTGGTGGATCTACGCACGGCGCAGGATCTATCGCGCTACTTCCGCGAGGAGGTTGCGCGCACGGCTGAGGTGCAGTATGCACGCTGAGGACTGGTCGCGTCTGTCGCATATGATCGATGCTGCGGAATCCGGGTTGGATTTCAGGGCCAGACGAGAGCGCACGGAGATCGATTATAAGGATCGCAGAAATTCGGTCACCGCGCCTTCGAGGGTGATGGCACCGCTGCGCACCGCTTCCCCGTAACGGCGGTGCCAGCTCGCCAGCAGCACGCGGGCTTGGTGCCACTCCTCAAAGATGATCTTTACCAGGGGGCCTCCCTGCTCGATGAACCCGGATTCCACGAAATCCCGTTCGGCGCGCGCCCGGTCATAGGGCAGGCGGACGATGTGGGTCTGCCAGCGACCGCCCCGCAGCTCCAACCGGCCGTAGCTGGCGCGCACGTCGTCGTCGAAAGGGGAACCCACGGAGCCGACGTTGAGGATGCCGGTGCGCCCCAGCCGACGCTGCAGGGGCTTGTGGGTGTGGGCGCCGACGAATAGGGATATGTCTTCCGGCAGCCGGCCACGCAGGTCCTGGTCCGTCGTCCTGGCGGATATGCCGGCCCGATGGCCGGCCATGGAGCCGTGGGTGACATGGACCCAGCTATCCTCGGCATCGGCGTGAAAGCTGATATGATCGGGCCAGTCGAGCAGGGCTTCCTCGACTTCGGCGATCTCCCGGAAGGTTAGGTCCGCGAAGCGGCGCATGGCTGCGTCGAGGGCGTCGAGGGGGCGCTCCTGGCCGCAGCGGAGTACCCAGGCCTCATGGTTCCCCACGATCGGTAGCCAGCCCTGCTCACGGCGTAAGGCGTCGAACAGCTCGAGGCAGGCGCGGCTGCTCGGGCCCCGATTGACCAGGTCTCCCGCCATGATCACCAGGTCCGGGTTCCAATCCAGGATATGCTCGACGGCGACCTCCATTGCCGGGAGATTGCCCTGGACATCGGAAAACACGGCGACCTTCATGTACTGTACCTGTCAAGTCCCGCCAGATTATAGACACATTTTTTGAACAGATTAGGCTGTTTTTGATACCAGTTTTTCATGGCTTGAAGGGGCGGGATGTGACCCAAAGCCTTTTGGGGAAGGTGTTGATTATAGACCTGGACGTAGCGTTTGAGGGTCTCGGCCAAGTGCGCGGATGAATCGAAGCGGGTGGTGCGCAGCACGTCAGCGATACGGCCATTGAAGCGCTCGATCATGCCGTTAGTCTGCGGGGTTCT
>NZ_FLUY01001207.1 GCF_900092655.1 Candidatus Thiosymbion oneisti | reverse complement strand
CGGGCGTTGCCCCCCAGTCGCCTTGGGTATCCGTTTCAGTTGCACCGCTTGCGGGCGGGAGCGTTTCCGCTTGAGGGTGTCATGCAGGTCTTCCAGAAACCGTTCGACCACGCCGGGGGCGGTCTCGAGTTCCGGT
>NZ_FLUY01001206.1 GCF_900092655.1 Candidatus Thiosymbion oneisti | reverse complement strand
GTCGATCGCCCGTACCCGGTTGGTCTCGCTGACATAAGCTTCGACCCGGGGCGGCAACAGGGCTTCCTGAGCTCGGGTTGTGCCTTGCTTGTATCGTCTCGCCATAAAGGTCTGCCGATTGGATCTGGCTCGACCGCTAGTGTAGTGCGCTGTAA
>NZ_FLUY01001205.1 GCF_900092655.1 Candidatus Thiosymbion oneisti | reverse complement strand
TCCTGAGCTCGGGCTGTGCCTTGCTTGTATCGTCTCGCCATAAAGGTCTGCCGATTGGATCTGGCTCGACCGCTAGTGTAGTGCGCTGTAA
>NZ_FLUY01001687.1 GCF_900092655.1 Candidatus Thiosymbion oneisti | reverse complement strand
ATGGAAAAATTCATTCATTTTTGGACTCACCCAGCAGGTGAAATGGCCAATCTTTTAAAATCCAAGTAAAATCATAGAGTTAACCGAAATCCTGGATTTTATCTCACGGATTCACGTTAATCTTTTTTCCCTTTGGGACAGACCACGTTTTCTGGGATTTTCGAATCGGATGTGGGGGATTTTATCTCGACCGCCAGCAGCAGCATTTTTCAAGGCACCCGCTTTAGGATTGCTTTCAGTGAAGCCCCATCAATTATCATGCGGCTGACTGTCAAGCCAGCCATCTCAAAAATTTGTTGATATTCTCGCCAACTAAAGACCTGTTCATTGATGCCATTCAGCAAATCCCTAACTGTGTCAGGAGAATTTAAGTTATCATTAATCGGCTCACACATAACGGCGAGAAAACCATCTAACTTAATTAATTGTGATAATTTTTTTAATACCACCTCTGGTTCAGGAAAATGATGTAGCGTACTAAACATGACAACGGAATCAAAGGCCTGGGTTTTCAGTGGTGGCTCATAAGCATTCGCACATAAGAAAGCGACATTAAGAAAGGGGTGATGCTTCTGATGATATAGGCTTCCGAGCTCAAGTAGTGGAGAACTAATATCGAGCGCTAAAATTTGACAGTTTTTAGTCCAGACCGCATGGGGGCTGGTACCTGAGCCTACCTCGATAATTCGTGTTGGCGTGCGTTTGAGCTTTTTGATCTCATCATCAAATAAATCAACAGCTCGGGAGTGGTCTTTACCATAGTCGGGAATCGTATCAAAAAATTGTGGTTGGGATATTGTTTTTTCCAGACCCAAAACACGACGGTAGGTATTTTTAAACGCGCTATCGACCTGTATTTTGATTCCCGATCGGGCCTCTGCGACAATTCTGAGCTGCCAGTCGAGAAGACAAGCGTGAACCCGATAAACTCCCGGTTTTCGGGGCGCTTGAGTTGTAACGGGTATAGTAATGCTGCGACCGGAATCAATGTCTATAGGGAAGTTTATGGGCACCAACAAACCCGCCACCCTCTGATTTTCTCCATCAATCCAGCTGACTGAGAATTTCAATCCATGGTCAGTTCTAGACGACCAGACAAATTGCCCACAATTTTTTACCCGTACATTGGCGATAATGGTCTCACCACTCACAATCCGCCTTGGGAAATAGTGGCGCTCCATCTCCAGCTTAGGAGATTTATTAGCATCAGGGGGTATGTCGGGGAAAACGGGACGGCACTGGGGAATGAATCGAGACCTTAATTCATTAATTTCAGCGGTAATTTCCGCATCACTGCACGAGTAACGTGACGCCTTCTTATTAATTTCGAGTACTTTTTCTGAACAGCTCTTTTCTTCTAACATCAAAACCTGAGCGATGGCATCTGCTAGCTCATTGAGGTTCTCCCCCACTTCGGCACTGGATGATATGGTATATTGATTGAACATATCTGGAACATCGTTATGCACAGGCCACTGTTCCCCACACTGGCGGCAATTTAGTAATTGCTCTGATAGTGTTAGATGATTGTCCTGGCAGTTAGTACACAATATAACGCCATTCCGAAGTAGTTCAACAAATAAGGGATTCATAATGGGGAATGTCGAAAAATTCAGTTTTTCTGGGATCCTTATTAGGGTATGTTGACATTTAGAAGGTCCGTGTAGCGAACCCTACGCTAACCAGTTGATTGACTGGAGAGTCCGCTGTGCGAATCTATGGGGTGTTGTGTAGCCATTTAACATATGAAAACAGTCAGCCCGCGTAGGGCGGGTGAGAGGCACACTTCGTGGCCGAGTTGGTCACTGTGATTGGGTGCCTCATCACCCGCCGTCAGGTGGTGGTCCCCAGGTGGCGGGTGGTGGCCATCCCTGGCCTGACCCGCCCTACGCGGGCTCCGTGTTTTCTGTGTCTTAAGTGGTGAATAAAAAATTTTCTCTGTGTCCTCTGTGCCTCTGTGGTGAACAAAAGAAGGGGTTAGACAACTTTCGAATTGGTGTACTAGTACCTAGTTTCGACCGATGTTGCAAGTTCATAGTATCTACTGGATCACACACTTGGCTTACCCGCTCCAGTGTGTGGACTAGCAATATCGACCGAAACTAGTGTAGTGCGCCATTCTGTTTGGAACTTAAGCGGCGATTGCGCGCGTCGGGC
>NZ_FLUY01001297.1 GCF_900092655.1 Candidatus Thiosymbion oneisti | reverse complement strand
CGCCTGAAATACCTGTTTTTCCCTTGCATAACATAACCTTAGCATGCGGTTGCAGAGGCTAAAGTTATCTAGACCCTATC
>NZ_FLUY01001276.1 GCF_900092655.1 Candidatus Thiosymbion oneisti | reverse complement strand
GCCTGGCGCGTCCCGCGCCCGGCGGCGAACCGCATCTTTGGACTATTACCTGACGGAAGATTCCGAACCAACCGCAATGGCTTCATCGATGCATTTCACCCGCATTTACGCTCCGGCAGCGGCGGAGCGGGATACCGCCCGATCTTAAGGTTCCAGTAGGTCCATGAACGGGCGTCGAACACCCCCGGCGGGGCGTTGCGCGGATCGCCTCGGCCAACTCCGCGTCGGAGACCTGCTGCCGCAAGGTCTGCATATCCTCGTGGGTGCCGTAGGTCAGGACATGGGCGATGAAATGCACCGGCTCCCGGACTGCCTCTGCGGGCGACTTGAACTACAGGGTCCGCCGTGCCACGCGCTCCAGCGTGGAAACGCCGTCTTGTCCGCTCCCGCGGACTCAGCTCCTGTGTGCTGATCGGCGTTGGCGGTTAGCCTACCGAGGCGCTTAATCGACGCTGGAGCGTCGGATCCCTCCTCCGTCGGGACCAGGTCTGCTCCCACGCTGGAGCCTGGGGAGCCAGCCGAAAATCAATGCCGGTAGAAAATCAATAGGTTAGTTTTTAGACAGCCTCTAAGCGTTACCGGTCAGCGAAAAAGAGGAAAGGCTCTTTATGGATTCCGGACTGCCAACGATCATGGAAGGGTCCCACCGGACCTTTTGGAGTGCGGCGGCAACCTGACCCCGAGGCTTACCGGAACCTACAGCGCCAGGCATAAGTGGGGGGGCGGCCAAGTGGCACCATCCTGCCGCCGCTTTGGATTTGGCGAGGTATCCGTTCCCAACAAAGCTGTTGCGGCCAGGGGAAAGCGCCGTCGCCGCGGCGCGGGTGGAACCTCAGTGCCCGGATTCCCGGCCAATGCCGCTGGTATCCCCCGTGACTGAGGTTCGATGCAGCCGCGCCGCTTTGCCGGCGCACTCCAAAGCAGTCCGGAATCCATAAAGAGCCACCTTCCGTAATTGAGAGTAGCTGTACTAGGGTGCGTTCTCAATTGAGCTGAATCCTCATGAAAATCAAGCACATCAGGCCCATGCAGCAGTGGCTGCGAGTTTCCGAGACACTCCGCGGCGCGGAGCTTCCGCGTTCCCACGCGGCACGTGGGAACGAGAGAAAATACTTCTCTTAAATCCCACATGAGACAGAATTTAGTATGAAATATGGTGGCTTCATCCCACCACTTCCGGGAAAAACGAATTCTTTCACAGTCTCTGGAGCGTGGGAACGAGCGTGAAAGATCTCTCCCTTCGGTCGAGATGACAGGGAGTGGTTTTACCATGAAATTTTCGGTGAAACCGGGTACTAGGCCGGATGCTCGGCCAGCCAATGCCGGGCGATCGCTTCGCGCCGGCAGATCCATGTCCGGTCTCGGCTCCGCACATAATCGAGAAACCGCGCCAGTGCCAGCGCCCGGGCTGGATGACCACTGATGCGACCATGCAACCCGACGCTCATCATCTTGGGGCAACGCTCGCCTTCCTGCCACAGGATGTCGAAGGCGTCTTGCAAGAGCCGGAAGAAGTCGTCCCCACAGGCAAGACCGTTCGGGAACAAGTACCGGGCGTCATTGTTGACCAGGGTGTAGGGGATCACGAGATGCGGTGGGGATGATCCGGCAAGCCAGTAAGGCAGATCGTCGTTGTAGGCGTCCGAGTCGTAGAGAAATCCGCCCTCCTCCCGCAGCAGGCGGCGGGTGTTGTGACTGACCCGCCCGGTGTACCAACCCACGGGGCGTTTGCCGCACAGCCCCTCGATGGTCTCGATGGTGCGGCGGATGTGCGCGCGCTCTTCGTCTTCGGGGATCTGGCGGTAGTCGAGCCAGCGGTAACCATGCCCGGCGACCTCGTGCCCGGCAGTACGCAGGGCATGGGCGATCTGTGGGTTGAGCGCCAGGGCCAGGCCGACGGCAAAGACGGTCAGCGGCAGACCGCGGGCCTGAAAGAGCTCGAGGATACGCCACACGCCTGCACGCGAACCGTACTCATACATCCCTTCGACGCTGAGGTCCCGCTCTCCGATCCGCGGCGGGCGGCCCGGCAACTCGTGTAGCCAGGCCTCGGATCGGGCATCGCCATTGAGGATGTTCGACTCCGCGCCTTCCTCGATATTGAGCACAAACTGCACGGCGACGCGGGCCTCGCCGGGCCAGCGTGGAGGGGGTGGGCAATCGCCGTAGCCGACGAGGTCGCGCTCGGTCATCAGCCCAGCTCAAAGGTGGTGACGCCGAAGATGCGCCGGTGGGCAATAGCCGGGGCCGGACCCAGATACATCCGGGCACAGCCGAAGACCTCGACCATCCGGTGGCGGTGTACCAGCTCGAGCGCGGCAGGGTTGTTCTCCGGGGCGTCGAGGAACAGGGGGCCGCCGGCGGCACGCTCGGCCAAGTGCGCGTAGAGGGCTTGGGCGGCTTGGGCGTCGTCGGCGAACAGTGGACCGATCTTGTAGCCTTGGCCACAGCGGCGGACCACTCCGTATCCGCTCAGGTTCCCAGCGCGCCGGCAGCCGAGGGCGGCAGCGCCGGGTTGGGATAGCCACCCCTTCAGGAAGGTCGCGCGCGGGGCGGGAAAGCAGGCGCGGTCGTAATCGAGGACCTGATCGAAAGGGACCTCGACCAAGGGGACGATCTCTTGGTTGCCGACGGTCGGGGTAACCGGTCGCGGGGTAATTGGTCGCTTGGGGATCTCCGCGCGAAAACGGAGGTTGCGATGGGAGAAGACGAAGCCACCCTTGGCGTAGTAGTCCTGCATCGTGAGGACGCCATCCAGACCGATGCTCGCACCCGGGCGCAGCCGTGCGAGCAGACGCTCGCGGCGGGCGTGCCAGAGGGTATTGCCGAGCCCCTTGCCGCGAAACTCGGGCCGGACGATGAAGAAGCCCATGAAGCCGAATTCACCCTGGTAGGCGGTGATGGCGCCACCGCCGATCAATTCTCCTGCGAGCTCGGCGGCGATGAAGGCGTCGGGATCGGTAGCCCAGAAAAGCCGGGCGTCGTTGAGGCCGGGGTTCCAGCCCTCGCGGGCGGCCCAGCCGACGAGCGCGTCCACCTCGGGACGGGTCATGTTGCGGATCACAAGCTCCTGGGTCATGGTCAGGCCCTCGTCGTTGATCATCGCCGCTCCGGAGCTCGCCCGATGCCCGGCATGTGGACGCCGGAAACCGTACGGAGTTTGTCCCGAATTCGGCTGGCTCCCCACGCTCCAGCGTGGGAGCAAATCCCGACGCTCCAGCGTCGATTAAGCGCCTCGGTAGGCTAA
>NZ_FLUY01001203.1 GCF_900092655.1 Candidatus Thiosymbion oneisti | reverse complement strand
TTGAGAAAAGACTGCCCGTTCCGTCATCGGTCATCGTGCTACCGACTGTCGTCCTCTTCGACCAGTCCGGAATCCATTAAATCCTGTCTATTTAAGCGCGATCGGCCGTATCCTCAACGAACCGGGCCGCATCGGAAGCGAGTGCCGCAAGCAGGTCCGGCGGGGCCTGGTCCTCGGCTTGGGCAAGGGCGACGGCGCGCATGATCAGGGCCGCGTCGTCCGGTTGGAGCTTACCGGAGGGCAGGGCGTTCGCATACAGCCAGACTCCGGCCGTGTGGGGCTCGGGCGGTGCCTTGGCCTCACAGCGTAGGGCGGCGGCGCAGAGTAACGCGCCGAGCAGCAGCTCACCAGCGAGGGCGGGGCAGTCCTGGCGTAGCAGCACCTCGGCGGCTTCCAACTTCTGGCGGGCCCGGCGCACCAGCGCGGGTTGGGCCGCGGCGGGCTGCTGCGGGGCCTGGTAGAGGCTCTGCGCACCGTTCGCAGGCGATGCGATACCCAGGCGCTGCAATCCCTGCAAGGTGCGCCGGTCGATGAGCGCGATGGGGACCTGTTGCGAGATAGCGGCCGCGCGCGCGTCGGCATCATCGTCGACCGCATCCATGACCACCAGCAGGCCACCCTGCGCGCCGAGGATGCGCTCGATACCCGGACCCAGCGCGCGCTGAAGCTCGAGGACACAGCGCCTGACCTCTTCGGCGGTACCAGCGTCGGCTGCGCCGGATAAGGCCGATTGCCCGCTCGCAGTCAGCGGCGGGTGATCCGCCGGGGTTGGCGCGGTGTCCTCCGCGACGATTGGTATCCGGTCTGCGGGTGGCGGCGCCTCAGGTTCCTCCAGGGTCCCGGCCAGGTCCTCCGCCAGGACCTCCGCGAGGCGCTTGGAGACGCCTACCACGTCTTCGGTGGCGTCCGAGTCCATTACATTGTCGAACAGATTGCGTTTCCCTTGGATCAATCCCAGCACCTGCTCTTCATAGGAATCCGGTGCCACCAGGTGTAATACCTGGACCTTGCTTGATTGTCCCAGGCGGTGGACGCGGGCGACGCGCTGGTCCAGTATTGCCGGGTTCCAGGGGATATCCAGGTTGACCAGCACCGAGGCGCTCTGCAGGTTCAGACCCGTGCCGCCGGCGTCGGTAGAGATGAAGACCTGGCACGCCTCGTCATCGCGGAAGCGGTCCATCAGGTCGCCGCGCTTGGTGCTGGGCACACCGCCGTGCAGCCGCACACAGTCCAGGCCCATACGCTTAACCCGGAGCTCGACCAGCTCGCCCATCTGGGCCCACTGGGAAAAGACCACGGCCTTGAGCCCGGCCAGTTGGCAGGTCTCTTCGAGGATACTGGCCAGCTCGTCGAGCTTGGGCGATCCCTGGGTAGTCTTGTCGACCAGCCCGGCAGCGTTGCAGGCCATGCGTGCCCGCTGCAGGGCGGCCATCATGCGGTTCTGCTCGACCGGGGTCAGGGGGCGACGTTTGAGGATTTGGGCCAGGCGTGCCGCGGTGGCCAGGGCCTCGTCGTGGAGCTCGATCTGGGGCGGTGACATCGCCACGTCCCGGCGTTGCTCGATACGGTCCGGCAGCTGATCTCTTACCAGGGCACGATCTCGGCGCAGCATCACCGGCTGTAGGCGCCGGCGCAGCTCCGAGAGGTTGCGGTAGCCGAGCACCTTGCCGCGCTCGTCAGTGATATGGAAGTCCACCAGATAGCGCCACAAGGGCCCCAACACCCGCGCATCGACTACCTGCATCAGGCTGTAGAGGTCTTCGAGGCGGTTCTCCAGCGGTGTGCCGCTGAGTACGAAGGCGTAACGCGATGGGATACGCTTGATGGCGGCGGCGATCTTGGTGCGCCAGTTCTTGATCCGTTGTGCCTCGTCCAGGATCAGCAGGTCCGGGGCCAGGGTTTCGTTGATCGGGCTCAGATCCCGCAATACCAACTCGTAGTTGATGACATAGAACCCGGAGCCCTTGCGGTACTGAACCGACCGCGCAGCCACGGGTCCCTGGACCAAATGGGCCTGCGCGCCGGTGAAACGCTCGAGCTCCCGTGCCCATTGAAACTTGAGCGACGCCGGACACACGATCAACACCTTCTCGACCGCATCCTGGCGGTGCAGCCAGTAGGCCGCGGCAATGGCCTGCAAGGTCTTGCCTAGGCCCATATCGTCTGCCAGCAGCGCACGTCCGCGCCCGGCGAGGAAGGCGACCCCGTCGACCTGATACGGATAGAGGCGGGCCCGAATGTCGGGCAACCGGCCGCCACTCTCGCGGATGCGCTGGCCGATCTCCCGGGCGCGCAGCTCGCGGGCGGCATCATCGGCGATGCGGCGGGCGAAGCCGAGCGCATCGTCGCCGATCAGCAGGTTCTCGTCACCGCCGACCTGTTCCGCGAAGCGCAGAAAGTCGTCGGGCAACCGGCCGGTGAAGGCACCACCGGTATCGAAGTGGCGGGCGAGCAGGGGACTCAAGTGGGCGGCGAGCTCATTGCCACGGTGGAGTCGGATGCGTGGCGCGTCCTCACTGTCCCAATCCAGGTAGATATAGGGCAGCGGCGGCGGCTGGTGCCGGATGGCCGCGCAATCCTTGCGCTTGCCGATCCGGTGGATGACCGCCTCGATGTGCTTGCAGGTACCCAGCTGATTGGTCGCAAAGTCGGGGCAGGTACAGTGATTGGCACGCTTGGTCAAGGAGCGGATCTGAACCTGGTAGGTAGTCTGGAAATGACTGCCGGCGGCGGCGATGGAGCGGGCCCGCCAGATACCGAACCAGGGCTCCCCAGACAGGGGCTCGACCCGTACCTCGGTACGGCCGCGCTTGGCGCGCTCCTCGATGGCTGCCGTCAGGGCATCGTTGAGCTGGCCGTCCAGGTCACCGGCGGTACCATAGGCCAGGAGCGCCGCCAGCGCATGGAGGCAGATGCCAGAGTCGTCGCAATCGCAGCTCGACCACAGATTGCCGTCGGCGTCGTAGCCCAGGCGTAGGTCCAACTGTTCTTCCCGATCCGCGTCCTCCACAGTAGCGACCAGCTCGCCACTGACAAAGGCGACCTGAGTCACGCGGTTGTCGCGGGCATGACGCAGGGCCTTCTTGATGAGGGCGCCGTCGGCTAGGGCATGGAGCTCCTCCACGTCAAAGAAGAAATCCGCCGGTTCGGCGCCGATCTGCGTGTCTTGAGGTATTGCAGGCATGATTCACGGTCAGGGTGGGAGTTTTTTTGAAATGTGATGTTATTTGGAGCTAATATGCAATAGATGGCTTCTTGCTTTCTTGTCTTTTGTGTTTTCTTTTGATTGGTGAAGCCATTTCAAAGAACAATCCAATGCTTCTTTTGGATTTTTCCTTTTCGATAATAGCAGTTAATTGCATAATTGTGGGGTCCCGGATGATTGCATAGGAACTAAAGTTGGGTCATTGTTGCGTGCCCGAGAGGTTATGGAA
>NZ_FLUY01001200.1 GCF_900092655.1 Candidatus Thiosymbion oneisti | reverse complement strand
TGTCGGCCCCTGGGACCGCCGACATTCTGTCGGCCTCTGGGATCGCCGACATTTTCTCGTTCCCATGCGCTGCGTGGGAACCAGAGACCGGGAGAGGGGCTTTTACGACACCC
>NZ_FLUY01001198.1 GCF_900092655.1 Candidatus Thiosymbion oneisti | reverse complement strand
GTACTGGAGCGTGTGAACCAAGCGTGTGAGCCAGCAGGTACTATGAACTTGCAACATCGGTCGAAACTAGGTACTAGTACCTAACGAGGCTTCGCCTCAGACCGACGAGGCGTGAGTTTTTTGTACGGAAACCGGAAAACCACGAAAGGCACGAAAACACACGAACCCTCATTCGTGTGAATTCGTGCCCTTTCGTGGTTCTTGTGTCTCGTCGCTAACGTATTACGCCCGGCTCAACAATTGGCTCAGCGCCGACCCAATACCACGCGCCAAGCTCAACGCAAGAATTCAAGGCTGTGCCAGCGCGGCATTGGGCGCCTGAGCCAAGCCGTTAGGTGGCATATTTCGATGGAATGGATGGTGCCACGGTATGTATATTGATGATTTCATTTGGCTCCCTGACATCGTGGAAAAACTTGCCGTCAAGCACCATGTGACTCAAGACGAGGTAGAGGAAATCTTCTTCGATCGCCCACAGTATCGTTTTATTGAGTCGGGACACAGGGCCGGTGAAGATGTCTATGCCGCCAGTGGACAGACGGACTCAGGCCGCTACCTTATCGTGTTTTTTCTGCGCAAACCGGATCACCTAGCGCTCATCTTGAGCGCCCGTGATATGGATAGAAAGGAACGAAGACAGTATGAACGAGCCTGATGATATGCGGCGCACCAGTATTTCCAAGGCCCGAAGCCTCGACGAGATCGCTGACTTTTGGGATACGCATAGCTTGGCTGACTATTGGGATCAAACCTACGAGGTGACATTCGAAGTCCGCGCACAACAACGACGGCGTGTTACCCTCGACCCTGACGTGTATTCCCAGGTTGAGACGCAAGCCTATACGCGGGGAGTGTTGCCGGAAACATTGGTCAACTTGTGGTTAAAAGAACGCCTTCAAGAGCGCGAGAGTGCCTAACATTTGCATCCAGCCGACCACTTCGGTCGCTACCGCTCCTTACGCGTCGGCTGATTTGCGGTGTTGGATGGCAGAAGTGCATTGCACTACTCGCACTTGGCCGCGACTTCGTTCAGGAAGTTGTTCGCTACCCGAAACAACTCATTCGTGTTGTCGACAAGCTGTCCACGTGCCTTTGGTCGACGATTTCTGTTCGGCTGACCGAAATCGACATCCATTTCATGAGCGAACACGTATTGCCCTTGCCGAAAGGCAATCCACTCGCCACCCGAGTTGTACAGGTATTGCACTGACGTTTGTCGATACCGATTCAATTTGCTTTAGGGCAGGAGAGAAACGAATGCAACCAGCCCTTCAACCCGCTCTCTATGAGTCCCTGGAAGCTCTGCCCGCAGGTCTGACCGGGGAGATCCTGAATGGGCAGCTACATACTCAACCGCGCCCATCCGGTCCACATGGCCGCGTCGCCTCTCGTGTTGATCGCTCAATCGGACGTAGCTATGACGATGGCATTGATGGTCCGGGAGGTTGGTGGATCTTTGTCGAGCCGGAGGTCCACTTCGTGCGGGATGTGGAGGTGACTGTGCCGGATCTGGCCGGCTGGCGACGTAAGCGGATGCCCTATCTGCCGGAAGATCAACGCTTCGAGGTGGTTCCCGACTGGATCTGCGAGATCTTGTCTCCATCCACAGCGAGCAGGGATCGCGAGGTCAAGATGCCGCTGTATGCCCACTACAAAGTGCAGTATGCATGGCTGATCGATCCGGTTAAACGCACGCTGGAGGCCTACCGACTCGATGCCGGTGCCTGGATCGAGATCGGCCGCTTTGCCGATGCTGATCAGGTTGCCGTACCACCGTTCGAGGCTATGAGCCTTGATTTGAAGGGCCTTTGGGCACCGTTGCGACCGGTTCTCGTATGAGCACGATGAACATTTCCCTCCCCGACGCACTCAAGGCCCATGTAGACGAACAGGTTGCCGAGCGAGGTTTCGCCACCGGCAGCGAATATGTGCGCGAGCTCATCCGCCGGGATCAGGATCGACAACGGCTGCGCACCTTGCTCCTCGATGGCGCCGGCTCCGACCCCGCAGTTCCGGCCGACAAGGCCTATTTCGATGCTTTACGTAGCCGGGCTCGCCAAGGCGCCCAAGGGTGATCACAAAGCTCGTCATTCCCCGTGACCGAGCGGTTCAAGACGTCGAAGAGATCGTCGACTATTACCTGGCGGAAGGTTCTGAACAAAAAGCGATCAGCGGGATTGTCCACGGATTATGAAATGGCAGGAAGTCCGTCTGAATCATCCCAATCGATGGCTTCTGGTCGAAGCCGCCCAGGCGCACACCGAGGCGAATCAGCGCATTCTCGACGACCTGGTCGTGCTCGATACCTATAAGGACTCCGTAGTGGCGATGCGCGACTACACTCAGATGCACCGGCAGTGTCCGGACAGAGAGCTGTATGTGTTGCACACCTCACGCGAGGAGATAGAAGTCGAAGAGCGCCGATGGTTCGGGTTCCGAATCGGCGCGTGAAGCTACGGCTTGATGGCGGACTACCGTTCGTCACCATTGAAATCGGTTGGGAGCACTCTTCACTGATGCTCAAACCGGTCCTTCTCGATACCGGCTCGGCGAGCACCCTGCTATCGGCGGATCGCCTCGGCACACTTGGGATCAAGCTGGAACCCAAGGACCCGATCCATCGCATCGTTGGCGTGGGCGGCAGTGAGTTTGTCTACTGCAAACGCTTGCCCTAGGTTGCGTTGGGAGACTGCCGTGCGCACGACGTTCCTGTCGAGGTCGGTGCCATGAGCTATGGCTTTCGGATCGAGGGTATCCTGGGAATGGATTTCATGCAGCAGATCGGACTGATCATTGATCTGCGCAAGTTCGAGGTTTCCTGCGGCGTAACAGGATAGCAGCCCGTGCCCAACGAGAGGTAGGGATGTTGAGTACAGTGCTATCCAAAGATGCGGTTCGTTGCCTGCGCCCGCCCGTCTGCCGTGCTGGCACAGGCAGGCGTCCCCGCACTTGTCTACGTGTTAAGTTCCGCCAAATTATAGACACATTTTTTGAACAGGTTTGGCTGTTTTCGGGACCAGTTTTTCATCGCTCAGAAAGGCACAAAAATGCTGTATTTTCCGGCTATTATCACACCCAAAAAATCATAACTCTTTGTTTTTTATACGAATGGTGGGGTCCTGAATAGTTACAAATTCAACGTAATTATCCGGGACCTGACACCGGCATCACCATAGGACGGATCAGTTGTCCCTGCGGTGGCCGACGGTTATCGAACCACTACCCTTCCGATCGAACCAGGTCAGCCAGATACCGCTGAGCAGCCAGGAGTAGGCCCAGGTGCCGGCGATGATCAGCGCAAAGACAATGACGATGTCCAGGGTGCTGCCGTTCAGGGAGAAGGCCGGCACGTACCCGAAGAGGAACGGGCCGAGGTAGAGAAATTTGGCGAATTTGAACGCGGTGAAGGCGGTCTTCCACATGTTGGCCTTGGCGATGGTGGCACCTGCGAAGGCCGCGATGCAGACGGGCGGCGTGATGTTCGAGTCCTGGGATAACCAATAGACGATCATGTGGGCCGCGAGGGGATGGACACCCAGCTCGGTCAGTGCCGGCACCGCGACCACGGCCGTGATCAGGTAGGCCGCGGTTACGGGTACCCCCATCCCTAAGATCAGGGAGGCCAAGGCCACCAGCAGGATGGTCAGCCACAGCCTGCCGTCGGCCAGCTCGATGACGATGTCGGCGAAGGTGAGCACCAGGCCACTGTAGGTGAGCACGCCGATGATGATGCCAATCACACCCACCGTGGCGCCGATCTTGAGGCTGGACAGGGTGCCACGGCGCGCGGCGATCACGAATCTGTGCATTTCCGACCTGATGTCCGCCCCTCGGGCGTGTCGCCGGTAGAGCAGAACGGCAGCGAGGATCAGGCCGTAGATGAGCGGCAGATTCCCTGTGAGTGCCGCTTGCAGCTCGGCTACCGCCCCGGCGCTGAGCAGCGGGGATAAGGCGGCGGAAAGCCACTGTGCGGGCGCCCCGAGCACGGTCTTGAAGGCGGCGGCGACTGCGGGCCCCAGCGCCCAGCTCAGGCCGGCCACCAACCAACCGACGGCGAGCACGAAGAGCATGCTATAGGCCAGGGATGGATCGATCTTGGTCTCTCTCAGCTTATGGCTGACCAGGATGCAGGTAGCAAGCCCCAGAACGGCGGAATAGCCGGGCGAGTAACCGCTGAGCATGAAGACGGTGATGACCACCAGGGGCGTGATGTAGATCCACTCCTGCGTGAAGATTTCCGTAGCGTCTCGCTCGGATTTCTCACCGCGGATACCGAATCGCTTGGCCTCGTAATGGACCATCACATAGACGCTGAAGAAGTACATGAGTGCCGGAAAGACGGCCACCAGCATGATCTCGGCGTAGGGGACGCCGGTGAGCTCCGCCATGATGAAGCCCCCCGCCCCCATGATGGGGGGCATGAACATGCCGCCGATGGATGCGGCCGGCTCGATTCCGCCCGCCACATGGGGACGAAAGCCCGCCTGCTTCATCATGGGGATGGTGAAGGCACCGGTGGATACGGTGTTGGCGATGGCACTACCCGAGATGGAACCGAACAGCCCGCTGGCGATGACAGACACCTTGGCCGGTCCCCCGATCCGGTGGCCCACCGCCGCCAGCGGAAAGTCGATGAAAAAGCGTTGGGCGCCGCTCGCTTCGAGAAAGGCCCCGAAGATCACGAACAGAATAATGTAGGTCGCCAGCACATTGGCCATGATCCCGAACACGCCGTCGCTCTTGTAGAAGATGCTGGTGCACAGCTCGGGGAAGGTGTCGCCGGCATGGGAGATCAGCTCCGGGGCGTAGGCCCCGTAGACGCCGTAGAGGAGCATGACGGCGCCGATGACGACGAAGATGTTGCCGACGACCCGGCGCGCGAGCTCGACCCCGATCAGCACCCCTAGCATGGCGATGGCCTTGTCGAGCGCCGTCTCCGCGCCGGCACGATAGTTGATGGCCTCGAAGTTCGCGATCCAGTAGCCGATACAGACGATGGAGGCGACGATCAACAGATAATCGACGACCCGGCCAAACCGCCCCGGCGTCCGGTAGATCATGAAGACCAGGACGTAGGTGACCAGGACATAGATGCCGCGGTGAAACTGGGTCGGCGCCGGCTCAAAGACCGCCGAGTAGGCGTAGAAGAGGACCAGGCCGAGCGCCAGTAGGTCGAATAGGCGCTGTTCTATGCGGGTAAGCTGCTCGAACAAGGATCGTCTCCCGAGCGGGTCAGGCCGTTACCCTCAGGAGGGTGTCACAAAAGTCCCTTTCCCGGCGAGAGGGTATCGTAATGGTTGCGGACTCAAGTCGGGTGGGAAAGCGCGGCGCATCCCGCCGCAGCGCTGGGAACGCCGGCATCCTGCCGGCCAGGATTTGCCGGCAAGAGGCTGTTCCGACCCGCCTTCTCCGGAGGGTGTCGCAAAAACGGTGGCGTCACTGCCAGTTCGTGAAGTTTAAACCACAGAGAACACAGAGAATGCAGAGAATTGGCCGATGCCTTTCTCCGTGTTCTCTGTGTTCTCTGTGGTTCGAAACGACTTTTGCGACACCCTCCTCCGCGGCGCGGAGCTTCCGCGCTCCCACGTGCTGCGTGGGAACGAGAGAAAGCATCTCAAGCATCTGCACCACTCTACGCAATCTGCGGATAGACAGGATTCAGAGCAATCCCTGCTCCTTCCAGAACTTCTCGGCGCCCGGATGCAGGGGGGTGACGATGCCCTTGATGCCGGTCTCCAGACTCATTTCCTTGAAGGTCTTTTTCTGACTGACCAGATAGGCGAGTCCCTCGTCCGTATAGAGCTTGGACAGCAGATCGTAAACGATTTCATCCGGGACCTCCGCATTGGCGACCCATAGGGCCGAGTCCTGGAAGGAAGGGACAGCCTTGTCAACGCCTTTGTAGATTCCCGCCGGGATCTCGACCCGGGTGAAGTTGGGATACTGCTCGTAGAAGCCGCTCTTGGCCGCGTCCTGGTCCAGATCGACCAGGGCGATAGCATTGGTCTGGGCGGCCATCATCACGGCGCCCGAGGGAAAACCGGTAAACAGCCAAAAGGCGTCGAGCTGCTTGTTGCCGAAGGCATTGGCAGCATCGTTATAGCCCATGGCGTTACGCTCGATCCTGTCCCAGACACCCAAGTGGGTGAAGAAGAGCTCGCAGTTGGCGAAGGCGCCCGAGCCTGCGTTGCCGACGCCGACCTTCTTTCCTTCCAAGTCCTGCACGCGGGTTATTCCGGAGTCCTTGCGCACGACCAGCTGGGCGACTGATCCGTAGAGGTAAGCTACCGCCAGCACCTTTTCGTACTTTTTCCCATCCTTCTTCAATCTGCCTGCGCGCCCGAGATGCAGGTGCCCGGCATGAATGACGCCGAACTGCATCTTGCCTTGGTCGACCTTGCGCAGATTCTCCACCGACCCGGCGGAGGATTGGGCCTTGATCCGGTAGTCTGCGGATTCCTTGACGGGTCCATAAGTCTGGAGGGCGCTTGCGAATATCTGGAAGGTGCCGCCTGCAGGGCCGCCGCCGAACACGATCCGTTCAGCGGCCAAGCCGACAGCGGGGACGGCGAGCATGCAGGCCAGCAGGAAGGCACTTGCGGTAAGGATCATTCTCGGGCTCGGCTTCATGCGGCGCTCCTGGGGTGGGTGATGTTGGCGATTTAGAGACTGTCTAGAAGTTAAGGTATTGATTTCGGCTGGCTCCCCAGGCTTCAGGAGGGTGTCGTAAAAGCCCCTCTCCCGGTCTCTGGTTCCCACGCAGCGCATGGGAACGAGAAAATGTCGGCGATCCCAG
>NZ_FLUY01000569.1 GCF_900092655.1 Candidatus Thiosymbion oneisti | reverse complement strand
TATGTCCCCTCTCCCGCCGGGAGAGGGGTTGGGGAGAGGGGATCAAAAAGATGAATCGCTCTACTTTTTCACTTATAGTTTTACCACTACCCGCTTTGCGCCTTAGCGGTTCGAACGCTTCCGCGGTCTCATTGAAGCGGATGAGTCGTTGGTGGGCATAGCCCACTACGGGGATTGAGAATGCTCAATACCGCCCCTGCTGATGATGGATGTAGTTGCTCATCTCCACAAACTGCATGTTCATCCGCTGGGTGATCTTATGCACCTCACGGGCAATCGCGCGCATCAGCTTATAGACGGTTTGGGGATGCTCTTCCAACAGGCCCTCGAGGTCGTTCCGATTGATCTGGAGGATTTCCGAGGTATCGTCGGCCTGCAGGGTGGCACTGTGTTCCGAGTCGTCGAGAAAGCCCATTTCACCGGCCATCTCTCCCTCCCGGATACAGGCCAGGGTGACCTGGCTCCCGCCGCCGGTACTCCGGTTCACCCGCAGACGTCCCTCGATCAGGACATAGAGAGAGTCGTCCTTTTTCCCCTGCTCGATCAGGATATCGCCCTTTTGTAACCGCATTACGGTGACGATTTCCGCCAACCGATTACATTCCGCATCCGAGAGGTCGTTCAGGAAGGGTATCCGGCAGAAGTGCTCCATGTGCTTCTTGGTCTGCTGTATCCTTTCCCTGCCCATCGCATCGAACCGGGTCCCGGGCTCGGATGTCGTTTCCGTCGGTTCCAGCGGCGCTTCGCCTTTAAGCTCCTTTTCCAGATCCGCCATGGCCTTGGCCTTGATGTCTTCAAGCTGACTGCTCATCGATTTCTCCGCATTGTCTCTACTACCGCAACCTAGTACATAGTTTCAGCCTGTTTTGCCGGTACAACGCCGACAAGTGCACTAGGTTTCGCCATCTTACTGATCCCTGAAAGGGCGTGTTGACGTTTAAAAGGAGTAAACCCTGCCCTCCGGGCTTGTCTCTTAATGGTACAGGATTCACAGGATTTCCAGGATTAACAGGAGTTATAATTGATTATTCAGGAAAACAATCCACTGCTGGCTCCCACGCTCCAGCGTGGGAGCAAACTTGTCCCGACGGAGGAGGGATCTTGGCGCTCCAGCGTCGACAAGCGACCAGGTAGCTGGCCCATGTCGGCCCAGAGGGGCATGGTCCGCTGGAGCGGACAAGACGAGGTTCCCACGCTGGAGCGTGGGAACGAGCGCGGGAATCTTGTCCGATTAGCGGTTGGCACTACGATTATGTCAACAGCCCCTAGTACCTGATAATCCGATTCAGCCGGATAGGAACCGATCGATTCCCATCGCGGCCTGATGACCATCCGCGATGGCGCTGATGGCATCCGCTGTATTGTTGGCGATATCGCCGCCGACGAAGAGCTTGGGGATACCGGTCTGGCGGTGCTGGTTGCAGACCACTTTACCCCGCTTGATTTCGATCCGGTCGGCGTAGTCCTGGGACAGGAATTCATAATCCCCCCCCTGGCCGATGGCCGAGATAATGGAGTCGTAGGTCTCGGTATGCATGCGGTCTTCCATCAGCACCGGCCGGGGGCGGCCGCCTCTCTCATCGGGTACCATCTCGGCCTCTCCCCACTGGATGGTGACCTGGTTCGGGGTGGGTGCATCCGTTACCTGTACCGGAATGGCCTGGGTCACAAAGCGTATCCGCTCTGCTTGGGCCTCGTGGATCTCTTCGGGATCGGCGGGCATGTCCTCGATCCGGCGACGATAGAGTAGGGTGACCTCGGCGCCGAGCCGGCACGAGACCCGTGCTGCGTCCATGGCCACGTTGCCGCCGCCGATTACGGCGACCTGGGTCCCGACGCCCGGATCCCGGTCGTGAGTGACATCCTCCAGTACCTGGAGGCCGGATAGGACCCGCGGGTGTTGCTCCCCTTCCACCCCCAATCCGTAGGGCTCGGTCAGGCCGGTGGAGAAGAAGACGGCATCATATGCTTCCATCAGCTCGGAGAATTCTGCCTCACGGCCAATCCGAGTATTGTAATGGATGGTTACACCCAGGGAGAGGATATAGTCGATGTCCTTGTCGAGCTGATCGTATGGCAGGCGATAGCTGGGTACCCCATAGCGCAGCATGCCGCCGGCCTGTGGGTGGGCCTCGTACAGGGTGACCGCATAGCCCAGCTTGACGAGGTAGTAGGCGGCGCTTAAGCCCCCGGGGCCGGTGCCGATGATGGCGACCGTGCGACCCTTGGTCGGGGTCTCGTCCCGGAGGATGCCGGCGTACTCCGCTTCAGGTATCTGGTCGCAGATGTACCGCTTGAGCCAGCGGATCGCTACCGGATCGCCCATATGTCCCACCGAACACACGTCTTCGCAGCGGTGGGTGCAGATGCGCCCACAGGTGGCGGGCATCGGATTAGTGCGATAGAGCAGGCGCAGGCCGGTCTCGAAGTCGCTGTCGCGTACCGCCTTGATGTATTCGGGGATGTCCATGTGCGCGGGGCAGGTGGCGACACAGATGCCGCAGTCCACGCAACGGTCGGCCTCCTTGCGTGCCTGCTCCGCGGAATAGCCCTTTACGACCTCGATGAAGGATTGC
Source organism: Candidatus Thiosymbion oneisti (assembly GCF_900092655.1). Classification (GTDB taxonomy): domain Bacteria; phylum Pseudomonadota; class Gammaproteobacteria; order Chromatiales; family Chromatiaceae; genus Thiosymbion; species Thiosymbion oneisti. The sequence goes on along the minus strand of NZ_FLUY01000569.1, from coordinate 12,304 downwards.
TGGCTCTGTTCCGGGTCGAGCATCTCCATGTCCGAGCGCTCGAGCCGCAACAGGTGATACTTCGGATCCCTGCGGTAGCCGAGCTCCTGGTGGTCCCAGGGATTGTCACCGGTCCCCGGTATGAACCGATACACGTCGGGATCGGTGCTGACCCAGATGTATTCGTTGGTCATGCGCAGCGAGCCGGTGGTACAGATATCGACGCACAGGGCGCACCAACAGCAGCGGCCATTGTCGACCATGGGCCGCAGGCCACTGTCTCCGGGCTTGGGTCTTATACCTGGGACCGGCACCATGTCGATGGCTTCGTTCTGGCAGATGGTCTCGCAGGTGCCGCAGCCGATGCACAACTCCAGATCATTGGTGTGGAACCCGCGGTAGTTGGCGGCACCGGGGCGTTCCTCGATCGGTTTTGCCGTGGTATAGGGCTTTTCGAACGCCCGCTTCCAGACATAGAAAGGGGCCATGAGATCTTTGAGCGGCATAAGGATTAATCTCTCGTATTCGGTTGGTACCCGAAAACCGCGGTCTTTGGATACCGCTTTCAACCAGTATGAATGCTCTCAACGACCGATAACGTTTGCATTAACCGGCTGCCGAAGGAGCGCCAGCGACCGAGGCAGAGCCCGAGTTAAGCGCCTTGTTCGGCTAATTTTGTACTTGCCGTTGACAAATGACGTCTGGACGTCCAGCATACGCTCATGGAACAACAATCTACAAGAAATTCCCCCGGGCATGTTCGAGATGCCATTGTTCAGATTCTTTCTCTGACGTCTAAGCCTTTGACTGTTAAAGAAATTGAGGGCAGGATAGCTCAGATTGTCGGACCAACTCCATCGTCCTCTGTCAGATCCTACTTGAGGCTTAACACGCCTGAGATCTTTGTTCGAGAGGAGCGAGGCGTTTATCGTCTCCGAACCCATTGCACGGAAACCACGCAAGGAGTTCAACGCGCTATCACCTCTGTTCAGCAATGGCAATACCCTTTTTTTTCCGGGAAAGCTACTCTTGTACACGCTGACTGTTTTGACTGGTTGGATCAGCAGGAGCAACACAGCATTCATGCCGTGGTAACGGACCCCCCGTACGGCCTTCACGAATACACCCCCGAACAGCAAAGTAAGTTGCGCGCTGGAAAAGGCGGCGTTTGGCGAATTCCGCCGTCTTTTGACGGCAACACACGTTCCCCTCTGCCTCGGTTCACCACCTTGACGCAGGGACAACTCGAGCAACTTGGATCATTTTTCTTTGTATGGGCCAAATTGTTGCTCCCTAAATTAGTTCCCGGCGCTCATGTAATAGTAGCATCCAACCCCCTTGTATCTTATATAGTATCATCGGCATTAGCAGATGCCGGTTTGGAACGACGGGGAGAAATAGTTCGCCTCACTATGACGATGAGGGGAGGCGACCGTCCAAAAGCTGCACATGAAGAATTTAGTGAAATAAGCGTTATGCCTCGTTCTATGTGGGAACCGTGGATCGTATGTAGAAAACCACTTGATGGTCGAGTTCAGGATAATCTCAGAAAATGGAAAACAGGCGGATTTCGCCGCCCCATAAAAGATAAGCCATTTGGAGATGTGATTGCTTCTGCGCCCACCAGAAAGAGCGAAAAGTCTCTTGCTCCTCATCCAAGTTTGAAACCTCAAGCATTTATGCGACAAATCGTTCATGCGTCTTTACCCCTTGGTGAAGGCGTCGTTCTTGACCCATTTGCTGGCGCTGGCTCAACTCTAGCTGCCGCTGAGGCGGTTAGCTATAAAAGCATCGGGATAGAAAAAGACATTGATTTCTTCAAACTAGCTTGCACATCCATTCCGAAACTTACGGCGTTCAAGACTAACGGTAACTCTAAAGCCTGTATATCCAGCTATCCCGAAGCTTCTTGATGCCATCCTTGTGTAACGTAGCTGTTCTCGTTCCGAGCTCACCTCTTGGGTTTTTTCGGAAATCATCGATAGTAACTTTTCCGAGATACACCTCGGTGAATGTCATTGGCGATCTATTAATAGCGGGCTCCGAGTCCGTATCGATTTTGTAAACGAAAACACACATCCATTGTTCCCGTGCTCCATGTGTATCGACAGCACCCCCTGCTTTTCTCGTCGTCTTTATTTCAACGCCTTCTTCTCCGGCCTTGACGGAATTGTCAGCATAAACGCCTTGCACTATTAGATCGGGATGCCCATTGAAATAGCCGTTTTCTGTTAATACACGGGAATGCTTGGCAAGACTTGCCGTCAGCATATCAGAAAGCAATCCTGACATAATTGCAGGACGCAGCATATCATCTAAGCGCTGCAACCCTTTCGCAGTGAGATGAGAGTTCACGTCATAGAAGAAATCGTATACATCCTGCATCGCCATTTGAAAATCCTGCATGCGCAGTTCATATGGCGGCTTTGCATTTTTATTGAATTTTGATGTTTCTACCGCGTTTCGAGTAAGCGCCATATTCAGTTCTTTTCGTTAGTCTGATTTTAGAACTCATCAACCCCCACTTTTTTGCCGAACATCGAGTTCGCAGGATCATCAGAGGAGGTTTATCCGCAAATCAACGCAAATAGATCAAAAACCACCGATAATGGCGGGCCAATTTCAACCATTTGCGTTCATTTGCGGCAAAAAATAATTCTCATGTTATCGGTACTTCGGTACCTGTCAGGTACCGGTGTACAAGCTGCTACCTCTCGATCTCGGGTGGATAGGTGTGCAGTGAAACCATCAGCCCTGCGATGTCGGCGATATCGGTGCCGATCGCCATCTTCTCCATCACCGGAAAGGCGTGGGTATAGCTGGGGCCGCGGATGCAGATCCGGCGCGGGTAGAGCGAACCGTCGGAGACGATGTAGTAGCCCTTTTCGCCGCGGGTGCACTCGGCCCTAACATAGGTCTCGCCGGGCGGGATCTTCCAATGCAGGACATTCGGCAGGGGTTCGTGGAAGGGGCCGTCCCGCGGCATGCGTTCCAGGATCTGGCGGATCAGGTCGATGCACTGGTGCATCTCCCGGTATCTCACCAGCGTTCGTTCATAGACATCCGAGGCAGTGCCCGTGATTACCTCGAAATCCAGTCGGTCGTAGACCAGATAGGGGTAATCCTTGCGCACATCCCGTTTGATCCCGCAGGCCCGTTGATTGGGACCCGTAATGCCGTAGCGGTCGATCATCTCCCGGTCGATGATGCCTAAGCCGACGGTCCTGGCCTTGAACACGCTGTTATGGAGCAGGATCAGCTTGATTTCTTTGAGGAGCTTCTCGACCCGCTTCAAAACGGCCTCCAGCCGTTCCTCGAAGCCATCGGGGAGTCCGGACCGTACCCCTCCGGGGAGCATGTACATATGGTAGATGCGCCCGCCGGTCATCTCCTCGAACAGATCCAGCAGATAGTCCCGGTGGGTCACTGTCCATTGGCCGATGGTGCCGTTGCCGAACGCCCCCGCCTGGCCGCCCAGCCAGGCGAGAAAGCTGGCCAGGCGCATCATCTCCAGGTTCAGGGTGCGGATCCACTGGGCCCGTTCCGGCGGCTCGATCCCCGCCAGCTCTTCCAGCCCCGCGGCATACAGATATTCGTTGAACGCCGGCTCGGGCACCGCGATCCGGCACACCACCGGAAAATTCTGGATCCAGGTCCGGCGTTCCATGAGCTTCTCGAAGCCCCGGTGCAGATAGCCCACATGGGTCTTACACTCCACCACCTCGTCGCCGCATAGGGTGAGCTCCAGGGACATGTTACCGGTGATGCCGGGGTGCTGGGGGCCATGCCAGAGCTTGACGTATTTCTCGGAGTCCAGGTCGACAACGGGTTTGCCGTCCACCAGCTCCGGGTACCTGGAACGGTCGGGCGCGGACATCATTTCTCCCCCTCGTCCGGGTAGAGCTGGGCTTGCATATGGGCGCGCGGATCGGTCTTTTCCCGGCCTGCGCGCGGGAAGAAGGTCTTCTCGGCGTAGGCTCGGGTATCGAACTCCCGGCGCATAGGTGGAATCTCGTCCCAGCCCTCCAGGAGAAAGTCCTCGTCGACGCCCGGGCTGCCGGGGAAATCGATCCCGAACATCTCCTTGAGCTCCCGTTGATAGAGCGCGGCCTGCTCCCAGAGCGGATGGATCGAGGTCATCACCGGCTCCGCTCGGGACAGATCCACATACACTCCCAGGGTGTCCTTGGTCGCATAGTTATGCAGCATATAGATAAGCCGGAAGATGCCATCTTCGATGTAATCCACCGCGGTAAAAAACACCAGATGGGAGAATCCTTCGTGATCCCGCAGATGGCGGATCAGCATCTCCGCATAGTCCTTCGGGATATGCAGGAAGGCGAGATCGGTCCGCCGTTGCTCGAAATCGGTCACGGCGAACAGGGGCCGGAGGCGTTCGAAGAGCTGCTTCATGACGGCGCTTACCAGTTGTAATCCGGCATATTCCAATCCTTGATGATCTTCTTCTGGTTCGCCTTGTACCAGTCGAAATTCTCCGCATACGTGTTGGCGCCCTCGCACTTGCCGGCCTTGATCAGCTCCTTGAGCTTGACAAAGCCGGCCAGCAGGGCCTCGGGCCGCGGCATACAGCCGGAGATATAGAGATCCACCGGGATATAGTAATCGATGCGGTTGATGGTGTTATAGCTGTCCCAGTACATGCCCCCGTTTACGGTGCAGCTCCCCAGGGCCACCACGAACTTCGGGTTCTGCATCTGCTCGTAGCTCACGACGATACGCTTGAGGGTCTTCACCGAGGCATAGCCGCCGATGATGAACACACAAGACTGGCGCGGGGTAGGAGAGGTCATGACCCCGAAGCGATAGGCATCATAACGGGCCGTCATCAGGGGCCGCAGCTCGACCGCCCCGCAGCCGGTCCCGAAGGCCTGCACCGACAGCGAATTGGCCCGCGCCCAGTTGCGGATCTTCTCCATCGCCTCGAACTGGGGCGCCACCGGAACCGGCCGCGTCTTGCAGTAGTACTCGGTGTCCGGATAGGTCAAGCCGTCATTAGGCAATTCTTGGTCATTCATGGAATCTTTGTTCTTCATACTTACCAACCTGGATATCCAAAGGACGGATGATGAATTTCAATCTTTACTCCGTATTCCCGAAAGCTCGTAGCCTGCGTAGGCTGTATTTTTTCTCACACAAAGCCACAAAGCCACAAAGACACGGAGAATGACGCGATATTTCCATCGAGCACCCACTAGATACCTGCTTTCGTCTCAGGTCTGGCCCGCCGTAGGATGTGATGAGTAACACGAACCGCATCGATACGGTTCGCTACGCTCACCACATTCTACGCGAATTGTCCGAGTACATTCCCTTGTTAGGCATACATGAGTCTACCTTTTGGTTCGGGAATCGCTCGTCCAATATCTTTCGCTGTATCTATCCATTCTTGAATGATTACCTGTGCATTAGAGACTGCTTCTTGATATGTCTTACCATCTGCCATGCATCCCGGAAGCTCCGGTACTTCCGCCACAAGGGAATTATTTTCCTTACTCCAGTATGTGATTATTAGGTGCCGTTGTAATCCAACCTTCAACGGATTATTACCATGAACCGGAACAGAAACACGAACCTTATTACCTGGTTTGGCAAAAATATAATGACTTCCAGTTACTCGTTTTAGTTCCCAGTTATTGTCTTCAAGAAGCCGGCAAAATCTCTTCCCGCTGACAACTTTCAAACGGCTATCTCCATCACGGTATCCTTCTCCGATAAATCGATATCCTGAACATCGATCGACAAGCACCCCTCGACGGCATCATAAATATTGAGCAACAACTCATCGAAGGATCACCTTGAGTTACGCATCCAGGTATGGATGGCACTTCGGCCCAATAACCTCCTTCTTCCGCATCATGTATTACCACTTTCAGTTTCATGAACGAACCCTTACTCTTGCTGCCGGACTCGAAGCACAGTCAACGAGAACCGCGTTACCATGCCCTTGGCACGACCGATGCGGGTAGATTGCTTCACATCACCTTTACCCTGCGTGCCGCCGGGACTTTGATACGCGTGATCTCGGCCCGTGACATGCACCACAAGGAGAAAACCCATTATGAACAAGCCCAAACCGGTACCACCCAAATTCGACACTGAAGCCGAGGAGCGGGCCTTCTGGGAGATCCATGATTCCAGTGATTATGTGGACTGGAAGCAGGCCATGCCGGTTTCATTCCCCAATCTGAAGCCCTCCACCAATTTTCAATTCTCAAGTTGGACCTCCGGTTTAGCCACTTCCTGAAAGATGCCTGGCTTTCTCCCGATGCTTTGCCGGCCAACAGACCTTCTACGCTGATATCCTCATCGATGTCTTCCCAGTGAATTCCCTGCCCATTTCCAGTCAATCTCCAGTTTATCCTTTCTTCTGCTGTGGCATGAACAAGACGAGGGAACCCTTCGACCGGAATGGAAATTGTTCTGCCGTCCGTCAGATCGACACTCAGGGTATCGTCGGTAACTGAAACACTTTCGGCGCTCTGTGCATCAAAATGTTGGCGCTTTTTCATTCCTATTTTTTTCGATATCCTGAATAATATCATCTAAAGAAAAAGCATCGAGCCATTCATGACGTTCAGCAGTATAATCGCCGGTACCACAGCTAAATTGATTCAAGAAACGCAGCGTGTCAGCAACGCCCAGCTGTTGCATGAGTATGGCTTCTGCTCTCCGATTGATTTCCGCAATCGTAGGTAGTTTTTCGTTCATTTGGATGTCACTTCCACAACCAATTCGATCGGTGATACGAAGTATGGCGGCGGATCAAGATCAAGGGCTTTCAGCTTCTTTAGCAATATATCGTCACAGGTACAGAAGTAGCTTACATTGTTTTCCATGGCTACTGCTGCGTGTAATGCATCTGCTGGTTTTACGCCAGCTGACATTATTTCTTGAGCCTTCGAATAGGTTGTGACAGAAACCTCTGCGACCCTCTCTGCCACTGATAGGATTTCAGTAGCACGGATTCTACGTCTCAGATCAGGGATTTTCCGAATTTCGAATTCGAGTACCTCAGATGACAGCAATTGGATAACACCAGATTCTGCTAAATTTAATACCGTGACAACCGCTTCAGCTTCGAGGTTAATCCGAGGCTGTGATCGGTCGTCAAGTGGCCGTTGAATTGAGCACGTGTCGAGATAAATTAGCACTTACACAGCCTTAACGGTTAAACCGGACGGTAAACTGCGGAGCGAAGCACAGCAGGTTACCATCCGGGTCCAGCCGCTCGTTTTTATGGCAACTTGTTCATTACAAACACCATAAATATCGATACGAGCGCGTAAAACAGCTTTTCTTCTTGCTTTTCATTCAACAACGGAAGATCGATTTTGTCATTCAAAAAAATCGACAATGATCTTCTTAAGGTCGGATTCTTTGTCACCGGAAAATGAAGCCTTTGTCTTTCCCTTTTTTATCAAATGTGCGCAGTTGTATTAGGCACCATACCAATAATCCGCCAAAACCACCGCGGCAATCCCGATCAATGTCGGCCAGCGCAGGAAGAAGCGGATCGACTGGTCGATACGGTATCTCGGAAATGCCGCCCCTACGAAGATGGGCACCATATAGATGGCCCAGGTCTTGATCATGAGCTCGATGAGGTTGGTCGCGCCGCCGAAGAAGAGGTCCATGAACAAGACCAGCTTGGCGGCGGCGAAGACGGCCCGATTGAGCTGCATCAGGCTGATGAAATCGCTCTGGAATTCGGTCCTGGGTCCGATGGGGATCTCCTGGGGGGAGCCGACCACGTCGAAGGGCGAATAACCGGTGGAGCCAAGGAGCGACAGCATGGCCGCGGTGACCGCCAGCGGGTTGGTGAACAGGGTCCAATTGGCGACACCGCCTTGCTGGGCCTCTACCATGTCGTAGACGGAGAGGGTGTCGTATTGGATCGCCAGGGCGATGACCGCCAGGGCGAAGGGCACCTCGAAGGCGGCGAATTGGGCCAGCCCGCGGCCGATGCCGATGGCGCTGTAGGGGTGTCCGCCTTCGCTGGCGCCGAGGGCCATCCCCAAAGCGCCGAACAGGATGAAATAGATGACGAGGATGATGTCGCCGGCGAAATGGAAGTTGCCGAAGACCTCGCTGCCATACAGCATCGGGATAAAAAGCAGGGTGCCGATACCACCGACGAGGCGAAATACTGGCCCCAGGTAGAACATGATGCCATGGCTGACGGCGGTGCGTTTGGCCGCATTCTTGGCGATGTCGATGAACCCCTGCCAGACCGGAATACCGATCCGCCCCTGGACCCGGGCCAGGGTGCGGGCGATGATCCCGCTGAGCAGGATACCGTAGACGGCGGCTACCGTAACGGAGACGACGGCATAGCCGCCTTTGACTAACCATTCGGACATGTTGCTAGCCCTCAGAGCTTACTGACCTGCGTATCTCTAGCGAGGCTTCGCCTCAGACCGACGAGCGCCCCACTCGAGCTTCGTCGCAAAACTCCAATCGGACAGGATTTACAGGATTACACAGGATTTACAAGATTTTTGTATTTCCTGAATTTCCGACGCCCGATCACGCCCTTACCAAACCAGCAAGCGCTCTTCACAACAAAAAATCCTGTTAATCCTGAACATCCTGTTAATCCTGTACGATTAGCCGGCGAGACGAGACTTCGCCTTGAGCCCACGAAGCGTGAATTTTTTGTGCTGTGCAAAAACTCGACTCATTTACCCCATCAGAAAGGCCAGGGCGACCAGATAGAGGACGATGAACTGGGCATAGGTCTGGGCATGACCCGTGTAGACACTGCGTAGAGCGGCCGCCAGGGAATGGGTCCACTCGGCCAGGGCGTTCCAGAAACGGGTAGCCCGTGGTCGCACCAGCCAGCCCAGGCTCTTTTCGATGTAGGGATAGAAGTTGTAGGCGAAGTGCGTAGTCTCGGGCCGCTCGGGGTGCTCCGCCGCATAGACGATGTTGAACTGCTTGACCCGCTGGACTCGGGTCCGCGAGAGCAGCATCCAGATCAAGGGTATCAGGAACACGGCCCCGACGATCATCATGATCAGGAAGCCGTTCCAATGCCCCACGGCGGTGGTGACCTGGTTGCCGGCCCAGTCCAAATTGGTCGCGTAATGGGGCTCGACCGCGCTCGAAATGGGCTGCACCAGATATTGCGGGAACAGGGAGAAGACCAAAATCGCCCCGGCCAATACCAGCTGCGGCAGCAGCAGCCACCAGGGGGCCTCCTTGACATCCTTATGCTTCAGCTTGGGCTGACCGAGAAAGATCGAGTGCAGCAGCCGAAACATGTACAGGCAGGCCAAGGCGCTGGAGAAAAAGGCCAGGCCCGCCTGCAGGTACCAATGCTTTTCGATCAGGCCGTTGTACAGCAGCCACTTACCGCCGAAGCCGGTCAGGGGGGGTACGCCGGACATGGCGATGATGGCGATCAGGGCGCAAAAGAAGGTGATCGGCATGCGGCCGATCATCCCGCCCATGCGATACATGGCGCGGGTGCCGGTGCGGTAGATTACGCCCGCGACGGCAAGAAACAGCAGGCCCTTGTAGAGGAAGTGATTGGCGGAGAGATAGATGGCCGTCACCCAGCCCAAGTGGCTCATCATGGCAACACCGGCGACGATATAGCCCACCTGCCCCATGCTCGAATAGGCCAAGAGGCGCTTGGCGTCCTCCTGGAGCACGGCCATCAGGGCGCCGAACAGTGCCGTGAGCAGGCCCAGCCAGCACACCAGATAGGCGATGTCCAGGCCGCCCAGCGCTTGGTCACCCAACTGGATTGCGGCCACCAGGAACCCGAAGATCCCCGCCTTGCTGACGATCGAGGAGATGATAGCCGTGAAATCGTCTTCCGCCTCCGTATAGGCGCCGGGTAGCCAGACGTGGAAGCCGAGGCCGCCGGTCTTGATGACAAAGCCCAAGGCCAGCAGGGCGAAGATAGCAGGTCCGAGTGCGCCCGCCTGTTGCAGGCCCGCGAGCAGCGCCGAGCCGGAGGCGCCGTAGCCCAAGGCGAGGCCGGCCAGGATCAGATAGGCCGACCCCAGGGAGAAGAGCACGTAGCGGAAGGCCGGCCGGGCGGATTCTCTTCCCAAGGTGATGAGTAGGTAGGAGCTCAGGGTCATGAGCTCCCAGGCATAGAAGAATCCCAGGCTGGTTTGGGTCCGGAGCAAGAGCCCCAAGGCCATCAGCATGGCCGTGACCAGGGGATAGAAGCCCGGCCGCGCGTCTCCGCGGTAGAGGGTGGCAAAGACCAGCAGCAGACCACCGGGCAGAAAGATCAGGCCGAATAGCCAAGCCAGCCCTTCGATCCGGGGCAGGATCCAAAAGGTGAAGGCGCCCAGGATCGCCAAGGCCAGCAGCCCTACGAGCCGGCCGATCAGGCGGTTGGGCAGACGATCGAGCAGGAACAGCAGACCGCCCGCGACGACCGGCAGGAAGGTGACCAGGGCCGGCTCTCCTATCCAGTCCGTCCAGTACCAACCGCTGGCGTACAGCAGGAGTGCAAAGCCAGCCGGCGGGGTCAGACCGGCCCAACTAAAGGAAGCCCGCGCGCGCTGCCGGGCATCGAGCGTGGCGCCGAGCCAGCGCAGCAGATAGACCGCCTCCAGCAGCGAGCCGAGCAGAATGACCGCCATCCAGCCGTACATGCCGTCGGCGGTGAGCTGCATGACCAGCTCCCACTTGGCCCAGAAGCCCGGGAAGGGTGGTAGGCCCACCAGGGCGAAGATCAGGGTGCCGAACAGGAACAGCAGCCAAGGCCGTCCGGCCAATGCCGTCCATTCCCACCACTTGTCCTTGCCCAGGACCCCCGCCAGCCAGAAGAGCCCCGCCTTGGCCAGAAGGTGATTGATGAACAGGCCACCGACCACCAGGGGCACCAGCTCTTCGTGCCCGCGCTGGAGCAGATAGGCGATAGCAGCCACCAGCAGGCCCAATTGAGCGATGGAGGAATAGCCCAGCAGACGCTGCGCGTTGCGCTGCTTGAGCCCGATCAGGTTCGAGCACAGAAAGGTCACCAGCCCGACGGAGACGATCACGGACAGCTGATCGACCGGCAGCAGGGGCAGCAACTTGTATAGGGCCGCCAAGGCGCCGGTGGCGACCCCCGCCGAGAGGAGGGTGCCGATGCCGCCGGGCGCCGCCTCATAGACATCCAGGCCCCAGCCGTTGGCCGGGAATGGCTTGAGCTCGATGATGACCGCCGCGATCAGGAAGACCAGGGCCGAGATCCCCAGGGGATTATCCAGCAGCGACCGGGCGGCGATCATACCGTCGATATTCAGGGTACCGGCCAGGTGATAGACCAGGATGGTCCCGATCAGAAAGAAGGAAGACGCGAGTCCCCCCGCCATGACGTACTTGAAGCCGGCGGTCAGGGTCTTGCGGTCCCGTTCCAGCCCGATCAGCGCATAGGTCGCGATGGCGGTGATCTCGATGAACACGAACAGGTTGAACAGATCCCGGGTCATGACCATGCCGTTGATGCCCATGATAATCATCAGGAACAGGATCAACGCCTGCACATGCTCCCGGAGCCGCTGCAACAGATACCAGCCGCCGAGGACGCCCACCAGATTGACCGCCAGGGAGAGAAAGGCCTCGTGCAGACCGAACCGCAGATTAATGGAGAACGGCGGCTTAAGTCCCGCGGTCAGGATCTCGACACTGGGTGCGCCGCCCGCCAAGGCGATGAATCCCAACCCGGAGATGACCGTAATGCCGGCCAGGGTAGCCAGAAATACAAAGGCCCCCAGATCGCGATGCAGCCGGTGGAAGAGCGCGAGCAGAAAGGCACTGCCCAGGGACAGGATATAGATGTAGAGGGGATCGACCATGGGGTTCAGCCCTTCAGCTCGCTGCAGTCGTCGATGGACAGGGAGCGGTTCTTCTTATAGATCTGGATGGCGTAGGAGAGCATCAGCGCGGTAATCCCCAGCCCGATCACGATCGCCGTCAGCACTAGGGCGGAAGGAATCGGATCCACCAGGGTCGAAGCGGCCTGAGAACGGTCGACGGCGGCATCGATGATGGGGGCCGTGCGACCGTTCAGATAACCGATGGCGACCATCACCATATGGATCCCCGTATCGGTGAGGGAAAAGCCGATGATGATCTGAATGATATTCCTCCGGGTCATCATGCCCCAGAGGCCGATCAATACCACCATAAAGCCGGAGGCCAACACGATAGTGGGGAGGGATATGCCGTCGGGGGTTAGGGACATGCCGTTACCTATTACCTGCAAAAGGGTACTGTCATCTGGCTCCCACGCTCCGGCGTGGGAGCAAATCCCGACGCTCCAGCGTCACAATATACTGGCCGCTGGAGCGGC
>NZ_FLUY01001195.1 GCF_900092655.1 Candidatus Thiosymbion oneisti | reverse complement strand
GTCCACCACGGAACACCCCCAAGGCCCGGGTCCAAGGCCCCCAGACCGCCATCGTCGTCGGCAAAGCCGGCGAAGAGCTCTGGACCGACCAATACGGCCGGGTCAA
>NZ_FLUY01001194.1 GCF_900092655.1 Candidatus Thiosymbion oneisti | reverse complement strand
TGGCCGAGCAGGTCTTCGTGCTTGATATTCACAGACTTGCTGATGAGTTCCAGTTGGTACTCGAACAGGGTGCTCAGGTGCTCGCTGCCGCTCATGGAACGCAGGAGCAAAACATCTTCGCCGAGGGGGGTGGTGACCGCGAGGGTCCGGGCTTGTTGGCTCAAGGGCATGGCTTTTCTCTCCCGAAAATCGCGACCAAGTATCGATTGGACAGGCTCCGGGTGCAAGGGTTGGCACTCGCAATCGATGCTCTATCCTAGGAGTGCCCGTATACCGGATGGGGTGCCGGAGAAGAGCTTCCAACCGGAGGCGCTTCTTAGCGACGACGATGGAATAGAGATCGATTGCCGCACCGGCGACCAGTAACACTCGTCCAGCATAACGAAAATATCTGGCTCCCTTATATAGTGCTTGGCCGCCACGCCCCACCGGTGTGTGGTCCTGTATCCTAAATACGTTATAGGTTCCTCTTTGATTCCAGTGATAGTTGACCGTGTCGGTCTTTGGGTTATACCCGAAATCCAGGCGTAAATGCCGCTTGCCGAACTTGTCCTGGATAAAGAGCGTGGAAGTGGAGCCGCCTGGGGGAGGCCGTCCCCGGGGAGAAAGCTCGATATGCAGACCCCCGCTGCCGGGCACGGGAATACGGACTTTCGATGCTATACCGACACCGACGGGAACGGTGCCGGAGGTGGGCTCCTCGGACAGGACAGCATCGGTAGGCGGTGTTTCCGGCGTTTCCGAGGGGTGTCTGGGTATGCTCAGAGGGCCCCAGAGGTGGGGCTTGGGAGATGAGTTCGGCGTAGTCGTGGAAGCCGGTCGGTCCGGGCGTCTCACCCAGCTCCGAGAACACGGATGGATCGGCTTGGTCGTTGAGTCCCAAGGGTCCCGGAGTCCTGGCAGGAAATATGCGTTGTCCGAAATCAGGATGGAATCACTGTTTGATCGGTAGGTATCCAAAGCGATTGCAAATCTTTTACTCAATTGATGGCGTTGCGCCTCTTTATTGGGGTAATCGATATTGGGGATATAACCGAAAACAAATGCCACTGATCTTTCATTCATGTTTTTCTTTACTTAGAACTGTTGGAGAGCCTGGTAGATCGAAATCGGGATCGGAATCGCAATCGGAATCCCGATTTCGATCCCGATCCCGATTTCGGGTTATGACGCACCCCAATCGACTTGGCTACCTGACTGATGCGGTTCGCTGAATGTCAACACACCCTAGTCAAAGGTATACTCGAACCCACCCTCAACGACACTGATACCGACCCGTCCCAGCGCGTCCCCGGCGAGGGTGCGTTCGAGGATCTCCCGGCTGATCGCGGGCAGGACGGTATTGGTGAGGATGGCGTCCACCACCCGGGCGCCGCTCTCCACCTCGCGGCAGCGCTCAGCGATGAGGGTGACCACCGCATCGTCGTAGGTGAGGGGGACCCGATGGTTCTCCTCGATGCGCTCGGCGATGCGCCCGAGCTGGAGGCGGATGATGGCGGCGAGCAGCTCGTCGTTCAGCGGGTAATAGGGGATGGCGACCAAGCGCCCCAGCAGGGCCGCGGGGAAGGTCTTCAGCAGGGGTTGGCGCAGGGCGTTGGTGATGCCCTCCGGCTCGGGCATGAGCTCCGGGTCCTTACATAGGCCCATGATGAGCTCCGTGCCCACGTTGGTGGTCAGCAGGATCAGGGTGTTGCGAAAGTCGATGTAGCGCCCTTCGGCGTCTTCCATCCACCCCTTGTCGAAGACCTGGAAGAAGATCTCGTGCACGTCTTGGTGGGCCTTCTCGACCTCGTCGAGCAGCACCACGCTGTAGGGCTTGCGGCGCACCGCCTCGGTGAGGATACCGCCCTCGCCGTAGCCGACGTAGCCCGGCGGTGCCCCCTTGAGGGTGGAGACCGTGTGGGCCTCTTGGAACTCGCTCATGTTGATGGTGACGATGTTCTGCTCGCCGCCGTAGAGGGCCTCCGCCAGGGCCAGACCGGTCTCGGTCTTGCCCACGCCGGAGGGTCCGCACAGCATGAAGACGCCGATGGGCTGGTCCGGGTTGTCCAACCGGGCGCGGGAGGTCCGGACGCGACGGGCGATCATCTCCAGGGCATGGCGCTGGCCGATGACGCGCTGGTTCAGGGTGTCGGCGAGCTTGAGCACCGCCGCGACCTCGTTCTTGACCATGCGCCCCACCGGGATCCCGGTCCAGTCGGCGACCACCGCGGCCACCGCCTGGGCGTCTACGCTGGGGAGGATGAGCGGGGTCTCACCCTGGAGCCCTTGGAGCTCGGTCTGCAATGACTTGAGTTCGTCGAGCAGTTTGGCCCGTTGCTCCGCGCTGAGCGGTTGCCCCTCGTCTTCCGGCCCTGACGGAGCAGGCGTGGGCGGCGGCTCGTGGCCCGCCGGAGATCCCGGGCCGGGCGTTTGGGCATCGCCTTCCGACTTCGGCAGGGGCTGTCTGGCGGGCGGCTCGTCGTCCATCGGAAGGGTCTTGGTAATCCCATCGGCGGTATCCGCCAGCGCCGTCTCGGTGCCTTCCACTTCATCGGTCCGTCCCCGCAGCTGGGCCCGTAGGTCCAGGATCCGGTCCACCAGACTCTGTTCTTGCTCCCAACGCCCTTCCAATATCGCCAGGCGGTCTCGTTCTGCTTCCATCCGGTCCTGTGCGAATTGTTGCCGTGCGGCGGTATCCACGCCGACGGCGGTCTCGCGGTCGATGATGGCCAGCTCGGTCTCCAGTCCTTCGATGCGGCGACGGGCGTCCTCCACTGCTGCCGGGACCGCGCTCTGGCTGATGGCGACCCGGGCGCAGCTGGTGTCGAGCAGGCTCACCGCCTTGTCCGGTAGCTGTCGCGCCGGGATGTAGCGGTGGGAGAGCTTTACTGCCGTCTCCAGGGCCTCGTCGAGTATCTGCACGCGATGGTGTGCTTCGAGCGTGGTGGCGATACTCCGTGCCATGAGGATGGCGTTCCCCTCGTCCGGCTCCTCGACCTGGATGACCTGGAAGCGACGGGTGAGGGCGGGGTCCTTTTCGATGTGCTTCTTGTACTCGCCCCAGGTGGTAGCGGCGATGGTGCGTAAGGTACCCCGGGCCAGGGCCGGTTTGAGCAGATTGGCCGCGTCGCCGGTGCCGGCGGCACCGCCCGCGCCGATCAAGGTATGGGCCTCGTCGACGAACAGGATGATGGGCGTCGGTGAGGATTGGACTTCCTCGATGACCTGACGCAGTCGGTTCTCGAACTCGCCCTTCATGCTGGCGCCGGCCTGCAACAGACCGATATCCAGGGTGCGCAGGGTGACGTCCCGGAGCGGGGGCGGCACCTCGCCGGCGGCGATGCGGTGCGCGAAGCCCTCGACCACGGCGGTCTTCCCGACGCCCGCCTCGCCGGTGAGGATGGGGTTGTTCTGCCGCCGGCGCATGAGGATATCCACGAGCTGCCGGATTTCCTCGTCACGCCCGACGATGGGGTCGATCTCCCCGTTGCGGGCCCGTTCCGTGAGGTCGAGGGAGAACTGCTGCAGGGCCTCTTGCTTGCCCATCTGGGCGGGGGCCATGGCACCGCTGGCCTCGCCCGGAACCGCACCGCCGCCGACCTGGAAGCCGTCGGTCGCGCCCAGCCGTGCTTCCGGGGAGCCACTCAGGAGCTCGTCGAAGCGCTCGGTCAAGGCATCGACACCGATCTTGTCGAACTCCTTGGAGATGTCCACCAGTCCCGCGCGCAGGCCGCGGGTCTTAAGGATGCCCACCACGAGATGACCGGTACGCACCTGGGACTCGCCGAACAGCAAGGTGCCATAGACCCAGCCGCGCTCCACGGCCTCCTCCACATCCGAGGAGAGGTCGGAGATGGAGCGCGAGCCCCGCGGGAGGCGGTCGAGGGCAGTGGTGAAATCCTGCGCCAGCCGGGACGGATCCAGACCGAAGCCGCGGATGATGCGGTGCAGATCCGAATCCTGGTTCTGGAGGATCTGATGGAGCCAGTGCACCAGCTCCACGTAAGGGTTGCCCCGCATCTTGCAGAAGACGGTGGCGCTCTCGATGGCCTTATAACCCAGGCTATTGAGCTTTCCAAACAGTGCTGTGCGGCTGATTTCTGTCATGTTACGAACCCTCTATGATCCCGACACGGAAGAGTTATCCGCAAATGAACGCAAATCGACGCAGATGGATCAAGAGCCGTCGATGATGGCGAGCCGATTGCGACCGGTCTGCGTTACTAACCGTATCGAAACTAAAGCCATTGGTTCCCCCTCTCCCCAACCCCTCTCCCGGCGGGAGAGGGGCTTTTGCGATACCCTCCCAAGGGAACGAGGGAGCAGACGCGGCATTACTTTCGATTTTCTTAGCAATTCGCATCCATTGGCGGTAAAAAGCGAAGTCGCCGGGATTATGATTGAGTATGGGAAAATTATCCACCCGCTTCATTTGTCCCCAAATGACGCAGATTCTCGCAGATTAAAGGAAAATAACCACAGAGGACACAGAGGACACAGAGGACACAGAGGGCACAGAGAAAAGAGAATTGCTGAGAATGAGATGTCGCAACGCCAGGACGCCAAGACGCAGAGAAAAAACCTTTGCGTCCTTGCGCCTTTGCGTTCTCTTCTGTTCTCTGTGTTCTCGGTGCCCTCTGTGGTGCAAAAACGCAACCATGACAAAGCCTTTGATTGTGGGAAACGTTTTCGTATCTCTACTTAGGAGATAAGCTCTTCAATGGTTTCTAGTACCTAGGGTCTGTTGGCATTTTTAGACAGTCTCTAACGCTTCGATCCAGCGGTGGCGGAACGCCTTCCGCTGTAACCGGTTGTCAGCTGTTGTTCACTTTCTTGCACTGACGTCAAACTCGTAAAGCTCTTTCTTCGAGTTTCGTTTTCGAGTGCGTGTGATGCGCGCATCACTGAACCCTGACTCTGTGAGCATTTCGGCAAATAACCGCTCGACCGGAACGACCGTGTCATAAAACCTTGAGTTACCAATGATGTAGTGAACGGTCCCGCCTATCTTCATCACGTTCGCTACATCTCTGAGGTGGTGCCACATGTCTTCAAAGTACTTCGCGACGTAATTCGACAAGAGAATACCGCTCTTATTATCGGCCTTTCGTATTCCGGATAGAATCGTCTGGAAGTACGGTGGGTAGAAGCCATCGGGAGATCGATGCCACTCCAGAAGTCTACTGGTGGCTATTCCCCACGTCCCCCCAATGGTGGACCAGTCCATGTCACCAGCATCCCGGCCATTGTTTAGGTAACAGAGCCAGTACATGTACGGTCTCAACTCTCGAATGTAGGACATCCTGTTAGGATAGGGGGGCGATGTTATGAGCAAATCGTACTCACCGCAAACTACATTCGATATGGAACGGGAGTCACCGGCAATCACGCTCGCAGCACCGCTAGGATTGTTGCTGGCGGAACTGAGAATCTCCCGTCCCTCGGTACGTGCAATATAGGCAAGGTCGGGCTCCAAGTCGAACAATGCCGGTTGCCGCTCCTTTGAAGCGTCCACCTTCACTTTGTCCTTGAAGGACATTGACTGATGGTTGAATGCGGCGTTGGAGAAGTTGATTACGAGACGACAGAAAACGACGAGTAGCAGGTCTCGGGTCGCACAGTCGTGGCGAATAGTATTATCCAAGGCCGCCTTGAATTTACACAGGAAATCCAGCTTCTCCGGGTTCCACCACCTTTGGAGGTTGTGCATCGGAGGTGGGGCCACGGGCCTGGCCTGCTTACGGGTCGCTTGGGAGATCAGGTGGGCGAGCGCATCACTGGCACGACGAACGCAAGCAGGAGAATAGGTGGCGAGTTTGACGTTTCCGAACCATGTGAGGAAAGGGTTGATCTCTACTCCGGTCGCGGTGTTACCAGCGTAGGCGGCACAAAGAGGGGTTGTGGCGGTCCCGGAAAAAGGATCGAGAACCCGAATCCCTCGATCCGAAGCCGTCAAGATTTCGGAGACAAGTTTCACGGAGTATGCAGGCGTGAGACGAAGCCAACCGTGCCTTCCATAGTGGCGGTTGAGCTTGAAAGTTAGATCGGCATTTTGCTGAGCTGATTCGGAAAATTGAACCTTACTCATGATGGCGTCAAGAGTGCCATGAGCATGGCCTCTACCTCCTTCCTGATGGCGGGACTATTGCGCTGGAAAAAACCGGCAAGATCGTATCCGATCACATCTTTGCAAAAGCCGTAAAACGATTCGTCAGAGGAAGCATTGTCCGTCAACCCCGTGAGGAGCATCCATCTTTCGTTGCGGTAACGCTGTGCAATATCTTCGTCTATCTGAAGCGAGAGGATTCCCGCGCAAGGAAGGAGCCCCTTCGTGTAAGCCGTAGCCGCATTGGCAATGTCCGCATTCTGCCGCTTGGAGTCCTTGCTCTTGTAACCCTGTCGGATCTCGAAGACGATACCTTGTAGGGTCTTGGCAATGGCAGAATCGATATCAATCCGGTTTGCGGCATTCCGCATCCAGGATCGAACGCGACGCCTTCGCGCGGTATCTGCGATACTCGAAATGGGGATACGTGCATCGAGGTGAAGTTTCCGCGCCTTTCCGCCGCCCACACGCGGAAGCGTATAGGACCACCTCACGTCTTCGTCGTTTAGGTCAAGTTGGTCTTGCAGGATACGCCTGAACAGAAACTCGCAGCCCATGCCGATTTGCCGATAGATACTGGTCATCCCCCCTGCGGCTTTGTGGGCCGCGTACATGAGGGGATTGTCAAGGCCAAGCCAATTGTAGAAGGGATCAGCCCTGTAGATACGCTGGAACTCGTCGAGTTCATATCCGGCCTTTGCACCATGGCCGAGTTTCGGCTTGTACGTGGCGCAGACCTGAATATAGCCCGTGAGAATGGCCAAATAGTCCTCGTCGGTCGATTGGGTCATTCAATATCTCGCATCATCGATTTTAGTCATTCCGATTTGGTCCTTGGTTTAAGGGATCACGATCCACATTGACAGCCATATCATCACTCCAAGTCCGAACACGCTGTCTGCCTGGCGGCAGGCCAGTTAGCCCGACCCAGGTCTTTTTAATCCGCAGATTACGCAGATTTTCACAGATTGTTTTGTTTTTTCATCTGTGAAAATCTGCGTAATCTGCGGATAAAGGATGTCGTTCGCCCGCGCTCGGATAACTGTCAACAACCCCTAACTCAGCCTCAAGCCACGGGCATCCTGGGTGGCAAACCCCCGTCGTCTCCCTGCCAGGCCATAGCGTCCAACAAAAGGTCATCGCCGTCCCTTGCCAAGGGGCGGCTGGTGAGCCAGGTGGTCCAGCCGAGCAGACCGGCAGCCCCGAGCCGGATGGGCGGGACCTCCGCTCGTTTCAGGACCGGATTTAAGTCCCAGCTCAGTTGGTCACCCGTATAGTTGCGCACGACGGCAACCACACGTGCCAAGCTGGCGCCGCCGGGCAACAGGCGCTCATAGTCCTGCATCCCCAGCGGGCCGATGCGGACCCGGAACTTAGACTGCCGATCCCACACCCGGGCGCCAACGATGGTGTTCACCCCCAGGGCACCGGTGGCCGGTGACTCGCCTAATCGCCAGTGCTGATCGGCCGGGAGAGCAAGCCAATGCCCGACTAGCTCCTCGATCCGTACCGGGAGCTTGAGGAAATCCGCGAGGATCGACCGCAGCCCATCGGCGTGGCGGATCTGGCAGGACAGATGGCCGGTATAATGGCGCTTGGCCAGGTCGGGCATGGCATCCCGGTTGCAATAGGCCGGCATCCCGATGCCGAATAGGGACCCCACATAGTCCCCGAAACGGTCCGCCTCCGGACGATCGAGGCTCACCGTGGGCTGGGCCTGTGACCAGCCCCGGTAGAACAGGCTCAGCATCCGGTGGTTGAAGACGTCCAGAAAACGGGCGAAGGTCGGATCGTCGGCGTTGCGGAGCCGGTCCCTAGCATATTCGGTGAGATGCAGGGGCAGGGGACCGTTCGGTCCCAGCAGCCCGAGGAAGTGGACCTCCAGGCGCGGCGGCCTGCCGTCCGTACCGGCCTGGAAGCCGGCAATGGTCGCGGGGGCAAAGGTGGTGGCGGGTTCCTGCCCCAGCCGTACCGGATCGTCCGCCGCCTTGGTCGCGCTGCCCAGGCGGGGCTGGTGGCGGTAGAGGTTCTCCAACCGCCGCAACGCCTGGAAAAAATCGAACCCGAAGGGCGCCTGCCCGAGGGCGGAAAACAGATCTACAGGATCTGTCTGCGGCCGATGGTTGCCGGCCATCGCATCATCTCTCCCCGGCCCGTCTTGAGGACCGTCTCCGTGAAGGAGTTGATAGCCGCATAGCGGGCGAAGAAGCGCTCGAGCACCGAACCGAGCAAAAACACCCCGCTTCCCTCGAAGGCGGTCTCGTCGCAGGACAGGGTGATCTCCAAGCCGCGGGCATAGGTCACGGGACGTGCTCCGGGCAGGCGGCGGGTAATGGGCCTGGAGGCGACCGATTGCACCCCTTCGATCTGCTTGCGGATGGCGGCATCGGCGGCATCGCCGTAGAGCGCCAGCAGCTCCCGCAAGGCCGCCGCGCCGTCCTGGGCCCCGTCGACGAGCGACAGGTAGTTGAGGGATAGGTGGCTGATGAGGCGCCAGGCAGTGTCGCCATGGGCATGGGAAGGGCGCGGCGCGGTCGGCCCGGCGACGACGCGGACCGCCGCTACCGGCGCACCTTCCGCGACGCCGAAGTCGGTACCCCCGGTGCCGACGGGTAGCTGCAGGGGCAGATCACGGTTGGTACAGAGGGTTGTTACTCCGAGCTGGTACAGGTCGCTCCGGTACGGGGTCCGGGCGGTGTCCACCAGGTCGAGGTAGACCTCGCTGCCGATATAGCTGGTCCGAGGTCCCTCTCGGCGTTGGCGGGACGACAAACGCCGCGGGACCCGGTGCAGGCTGTAATAGGCCGGGTGATCGCCGGGACTGGTCAGATCGTGGGCGGCATAGAAAGGCAGGAATGTCTGCAATTCCCGCTCGGCCTCCGTGTACCCGGTGACGCTGTTCACCTGATAGACCTCATAGTCCAGCGGGCGGGTACGGTCCGGAATCAGGTGGTGTTCATGGACGCCCTCGGACAAGCGGATGCGGTCGCAGCGTTTGGGAAACAGATTGATGGCGGGGGTGCAGAACAGACCGAAGTTCGAGGCGTCCAGGCTCTGCTCCAGCACGGGGTCACGCCGCGGCAGTAGGATAATGATGTCGAGCTCGTTGCTCGCCGTGCGCCGCAGGGATGGGGACAGGCCGCGCAGCTCGACGAACAAGAAGCGTTCGGGAAAGGCAAAGTATTCGTGCAGGTTACGGTAGCCCTGAAAGGAGGCCGGAGGATACGGGAGAAGCGCATCTGCGTCCGCGAATCCCCTGGGGGCGAGGGCCGAAGGATCGAGCAGATCGCACCAAGGCAGCGGGCGTTCGATGGGCTGGACGATGACCGCCACCGGCTTTGCCGACAGCAGCTCATAGAGACGGAACGGCAGCTCGTCGGCCCCCCGCAGAAAGAGGGGCAGGCGATCCAGATTCAGCTGGTCGAGATTCAGGCCCGCGGTGCAGCGCAGGCGCAGCCTGATGCCGGCCTTGCTGCGTTTGAGCACCGCAAGATCGGTTTTGACCACGGGACCGGCATGGACGAAGTATTCGGCCGCGGTGAGCTCCAGGGGCCATAGGGTGAGCTCGTGGGCAGTACGATATTCGCAAAAGGTATCCTGTCCCGTTCCGAGCTCCCTCTTCATCGAACTATTACGGGGTAGGACATAGCCCTCCGCCAGGGCCCCTTCGGTAAGGTCCGGTTGGAACTGGACCACCGCCATCGAGGGCATGGGAGCGAGGTAGTGGGGATAGACCACCTCCAACAGGTGCTGCGTAAAGGCGGGGAACTGGGCGTCGATCTTGAGCTGGACCCGGGCCGCGAGATAGGCGAAGCCTTCCAGCAACCGTTCGACGTAAGGATCGGCGCACTCGAAACCACTCAGGCCCAGGCGCCCGGCAATCTTCGGAAACTCCGCGGCGAACTCTCCGCCGATCTCGCGGATATGTTGCAGCTCGCGGTTGTAGTATTCCAGGTGGCGGGGGTCCATAAGAGCCTGTCCAGCTAACGACTAGGTGGCGTTGACATTTAGTGTCATTTCGAGCGTAGCGAGAAATCTTATGCCCAGGGAATCTTTGTCGAGGTGGAAGATCCCTTGCTACGCTCGGGATGACAGCTCCCTTCGGTCGAGATGACAGAGACTGGTTTTATCAGAAAATTCTACTGAAACGGGGTACCAGGGGCTGTTGACATATCAGAAGGACCGCACAGCGGACCCTACAGTCAATCAAGTGGTTAAGCGTAGGGTCCGCTGTGCGGACCGCCTGGGTGTTTTAGGTAAGGCTCGGCAGTTACCGCTCGGAGACCTCGAAGGCCCCGGACTCCAGGTCAACTTCGGTCTTGAGATAGAGCTGCTGTGGCAGCGGTTGCCCCCAGAGCTCCCCTTCGATGTCGAACCGGACCGCGTTGTGGCTCATGCTGTCCGCGTCGACCACCGCGCGGACCTCCAGACTAGCGGGCAGGATGCGGGGCTCGAAACGCCGGATGATGTCCTTCAGGCCTTTCTCCAATGAGCCGACCTCCAGGCCGGAGACGTTCTTGCCCGCCAAATCCGGCAGGCCATAGTTGAGCACCGAATCGGCCACCTGCGGGTAGGGAGACAGGTCCTGCACCGAGGCCAGATCGACGGCATTGAGCAGCCACTGGAGATCACGAATGACGGAGCTGCGCAGTTGGCGCGGGGAGAGCACCCGCTGCTCCCGCGATTCCTTGTCTTGACGCGGCTCGTCATCCGTGAGCCGGTCCAGCAGCGAAGGCTGCAGCCGTTCCTTTGGAGTGAGTTCGGCCATATGGATCTCTAGAGGGTGTTGACATTTAGAAAATCTGTACAGCGAACGCTACAGAAACTTGTCATTCCGAGCGTAGCGAGGAATCTTAAGATCCCTCGCTCCGCTCGGGATGACAGTGTGTTGCGACCATTTCACAGATGAAAAACAGCCGGTTAGATTTAAATGTCAACACCCCCTAGTATACCTGCCCTGGACCGCACTTCCCCGACTAGTAGGCCGAGGTCGAAAGGTGATTACGACAATTTTTACGATAACAGTTCGGAATCCATGAATCCATAGGGGGGTTGACATGGCAATGCCTTCACAACACGCACAAACCTTGATCGAGAAGATTTGGTCACTTCCGGCAGATCGGGTCGCGGAGGTAGAGGATTTCGTGGATTCCCTGAAGCAACGGGAGCAGGCCAAACAACCTCCCACACGTAAACCGCTGGATTTTCCGGTGATCAGCGTAGGGAAGTAGCCCGATGATTTAAGTCTGTGCCGCGAGGAGGGATACGAGCAAAGTGGGTGTTTCAAAGATCGCACTACTTGACATTGCCTGGGATAACGCAAAGGCTCAGAGTAATCCAGTCAAGCATGGGGTCACCTTCGCGCAGGCTGTGACGGTTATGCTTGACCCGCCGGCGCTGACCGTATTCGATGAAGCCCATAGCGACACGGAGGAACGCTGGTTTACTTTGGGGCAAACCAGCGAGGGCCGTTTGCTGGCCGTGTCGCATACCTACCAACTCCTGGATGCCGACACGGCAAGAATCCGCCTGATCTCGGCACGCGAAGCCACGCATCGGGAACGGCAGCAATACGAGAACGAACCTCGGTAAGGTGAAGACGATGACGACACAAGCACATGACAATGACGACATACCCGAGGAAATCGATTTCTCCGGCGGCACACGCGGCAAGTTCTATCGCAAAGATGCGCAACTGCAACTGCCCATCCATTTGGAAGCCAGTGTGCAAAATACACTTGCCGCCATTGCTGATGCCAAAGGCGTTGATCTCTCGGTATTCGTGAATGATTTGCTCAAGAAAGATATTGAGTTGATTCAGATGAGCCGCTAAGAGGAAAAAGCCCAACTCAGGGGTTGGGCTTTTGATTCAGCAAACAGTTTCTAATCGCGTGATCCGGTTACGATATCAGCAGTGTAGCTGTCAGGAGTGTCAACAGCCCCTATCAGTTGATCTGGACCTGCTCTCCCTGTAGCTCGACGTCGCCATTGCCCATGAGGTTCAGGTTGCCGGCGGCGTGGATGTGCACATCGGCCCCGCTCTCGATGCGTACTTCATCGCGGCCGCGGATGGCCACACCTTGTGCCTCGAAATTCAGGTGGCCTTCCGTTCGTACCTGCAGACCGTTTTCGAAGCGGAGTACCGGCCCCCCCTCCTCGGTCACTTCGACGCTCAGTGTGACCTGGCCGTGCGGATCAAGGATACGCAGCAGGTTACCCCGAGCATCGTTCTCGATGACAAGGGTCTGCTGCCCCACCAATGGGAGGGAGGTCGTCTCACCCTCTGCTGCTGTAGTCATACTTTTCATGGATTCCGCTCCTTCGTCTCGATGAGAGCTGTGGTGTCTCCGACCGTGATTGTTCCCCTATGGGTTGTTTGGTCGTTAGTAGGGAGTAGGAACAAAATCAATGTCGTTAAGTTAAACCGTCATTCCGTCAGGGATTGGCGGAATCCAGTCACAGAGATGTGAAATTTCTTACAATTTCCATCGCTTCCTGGTTCCGGCAATTCCTGTCGAATCGACAGCATTGCCTTAACTTAATGGCATTGGGAACAAAATGGGTGTCCCTTTCTCCGCTTACTCTTTTCGAGGTATCAGCTCAGTGAAGTATTAATCTCCTTGGCCCTATCCAGCAGAATACCAGAAACCACAAGAGTATTGTGATGCGTGTCGAAGACAATCCAAGTGTTATTCTTATCCGTTATAAAATACTCGAAGAATCGTAGTTCCCTCAAAAGATCAATAATTTTCTCTATGTGTCCAATGAAAATAGGCCAAGGCGGGTTCTCATCATCTGTAGGAACAAGAAATACCGAGCCAGCCCTCCCGACAAGATCACTAACCACCGACAGTCCATCATTATCCCCATATTGGATAGTGACGGATTCGCCTCTGAGATTCTCCCACCACCATTGGCCTGACAAAGGATCAATGAACGTGTCCTGTATGAGCCCAAGTGTCGAAGATGCCTCATAATCATGCATTTCAAAGATTTCGCCTGACGAAGTAACATTCCGGATTTCATCAAGAAGTTCTTGCTCGATCATTGGTTTTTCCTATCTGGGCGCGATGGGTGTCTTGGGCCGTCATACGGAATGTTGCCCCGTTTTCCTCCACCACGTCCTCGCTTACCAGCGGACTGCCAGCTGATATGCTGAGTGTCATGATGGGGGCCAGGAGACTTATGTGGACCATCATAGCCTACCTTCGCCCCGCCTGGCCCTTTAAATTCCACAGCGGTTCCAGTTGCTTCGTCCACTTTACTAACTCGTATTTTTGACGGATCTGTCATACCTGCATTTTCGAATGCCTCTTCTCGAGCTTCATCAAAGCTCTTTTCCCTTTTTTCAGCTCTAGCACTTCCCTTTGTGACCTCTGGACTCTGTCCCGTTCCCTTAGCCCCTTCGATCTTTACTCCATTCTCTGGATTCGCATCGATTTTATCACTCTTTTTAGATGGCTCGGACTTTCTACCCTTTGTCCCCTTCACAATCTTCTTTGCTCCCTTCGCCCCCTCTGCAATCTTTACAACCTTGTCAACGCCTTTTGTTCCTATTGCTCCTATGACGATACCGCCTGCTCCGCAGATAATACGTCCGCTTACCTTGCCAACTTGCCCATTCTTCAAGTCTTCTACAACAGAGCCTATCTTATCCTTGGCAGAGGATCTCACATTCTCCAAGACAGCGCCGGGATCATCCAAAATTGCTCCGATAGTTTCTCCTATTCCATCGATGGTTTCTCCTATTTCGTCGATGGTTTCTCCTATTTCGTCGATGGTTTCCCCGAGAGGCTGATTAAACACATCTTCAACCTTATCTATAGCAGAGTCAACCATATCTTCGACAGAGTCAACCCCTTCCATCACACATGCCTCAACCTCCTCAAATAAGTCCCCAAACTGTTCCTCGGCAGCATCGACGGCATCGGCCATGTTCCTGAAATAGGCTTCGTCTTGGTCCGGTGGGATCGTGGCCCCCTCGGTATTCGGTGCCCCGCCGCCGTCTCCGAAATAGACCAACTTGCCGGTGGTGTTGCCATTGTTCATGGTGAAGCGATCACCATGGCGGACGACGAGTTGGCCGTTGACTCGCACCGTGCTTGAGCCCTGGATCGGCTCACACTTGCCGCCCACGGTGCCGGATTTGACGCCGCAGGCGCTGCCTGCTTGATCGCCCCTTACATCCGGGGTTTGGCTGCCCAGGGTGAAGGCCGGTTTGCCACCGAAGTTGACGTTCGGCGATGCCTTCAGGGCATCGCTGAGGTCCTTGGTGACCGGATAGGGCACCGGCGGCGTCGCGCCGCCGATTGGCGTCTTGCAGACGTCGGGGGTTTGGCTGACGACGATGGGACGACCGCTCTTGCGGGCGGCTTCCTGGTCAGCCATTGCTCGTGCCCTGCGGTTGGTTGTCCTTGATAAGCATCGGCTCGATGGCATCGGGTGCGGGATTTAATGGGTAGCGTACTCGCCAGGAGAGATAGACCCGCCACTGGGCCTGGTCCGGGGCGTCGATGTCGATGAGGATGGTGTCCAGCTTGAGTCGTTGATAGGCCGCTACATCGGCTGGTAGCCGCAGGCGGGCCAGCAGGTGGTAGCCCGGTAGCCTCAGGTGGCAGATCGGTTGGCCGGGTAGCAAATGCTCCAGGCGCAGGGTTTCATTGCCCTTGAGGTGGCCACGCGCCAGTCCGGCTCCGATCAGGTCGGGATGGGCGCCATTGTGGTGGGCGTTATCGAAATCATCGGGCAACAGGGGGTGCTTGTTTGCTAGCCACGTGGCATCAAAGGTTCCTGCGAGGGCCAGGCGTGGCTGCCAGGCCCGGTGAATGAAGCCGAAGCCTTGCGGCGGATAGGTTGCGTGAGGATCGGTGATCGGCTGCCGGGGGTCTTCGATCCGGGGGGCCGGAACCAGGTCGGCCGGCTGTTTGTCATGCAACAGACCGATACCGATGGGATTTTGGTCGCAAAAGACAATCCAATGTCCGGGGGTACCGTCCGGGCCTGCCGGCTCTCGCAGGCCACCACCGAATGCGAGCTCATACCGGATCGGCACCTGGATGCACTCGCCAGGCTCCGAAAGTTGCCAGCGTTTCCATAATATCCCGGTACGTTGCCAGAAACGCTTGCCGGTGACTTGCAGGCGTTTATGGAACAGGGCTTTGCCTTCGCGGCTGGCAACACCGACACCGCATTGCCAACGCGGCTGCGGGGAACCGTCCGGGCTGTAGGTGACCGCGTTGAGGATCAAATCGGTACGCGGCTTGGAAGGGACGAAATCGCTCTCGTAGCGGACCGCGGATTGGCCGGATTGGCCGGATTGGCCGGATTGGCCGAAGAACCGGTCTTCACCGAACCATGCGCCCTGTTCGGCTGCGGGGTGGAGCGCAAGGTGGGATCCGGCATTGCCGGCGCTGAGCTCGAAACAACCTCGTACCAGGAGGACGCCTTGCGCGCATCCGTCGGGGGCGAGTACTTCCCAGGTAATCGCCGGGAAGGGGGTGTAGTTGATGAGCTGCATGTTGCGCCAGCTCAGTTAACGTCCACTACCTTGCCGTCGATCTTGACACCGTCGGCACCGCTGGCGTGTACCAGCTTGCCTTGCAGGATGATGGTGCCATCCTGTTTCATCACCAGGGAACTCTTGCCGACCACGATTTCCAGCTCATCGCCGGCTTTGATGAAGAACTTCTTGCCCACCAGGACATTCTTGGAGAGTCCGACTTCTTCGGCTTGGATCAGGCCAACACTGGTGTTCATGGCCCCTCCCACACTCACTTGGTAGGCAGCACCGATACTCAGGGCCTTGGCGGCACCGATGCTCTCCGCTTTGGCGGCGGCAATGGTCTCCGATTTACTGGCGGCGATGGTTACCGTCTCGTTGCCACCGACATTTTCAGTACGATTGGCGCCGATGGAGAGGGTCTGATTGGCACCGACGGTATCAGTGCGGTTACTGCCGACGCTGATGGTCTCGTTGTTGACCACGGTCTGGTTGCGATCATGGCCGATGTTGATGGTCTCGTCACTGCCGACGGTCTTGGCACGATCCTTCCCGATCCGGATGGTCTCGTTATTGGTGACATCCCGACTGCGATCATTCAGCACATGCTCACGCAGGTCGTGCTCAATGGTGCTGTCTTTGTCGAATTGACCATGCTCACGGATCAGCTCCTGGCCCTTGGTGTCGTCCATGACGTATTCGTTGTAACCGCCGCCGCCTTTGGTGCTGTTGGACATGAGTCCGCTGATGGCGGCACCAGCGGGTAGTTTGTAGGGGGGCTTGGTGACGTCGTTGTAGACCCGGCCGGTGATGATGGGGCGGTCGGGGTCGCCTTCCAGGAAGTCGACGATGACTTCTTGGCCGATGCGGGGGATGGCAATGGCGCCCCAGTTCTTGCCGGCCCAGGGGTGGGCGACGCGCACCCAGCAGGAGCTGTGCTCGTCGGATTTGCCGTAGCGGTCCCAGTGGAACTGGACCTTGACCCGGCCGTATTGGTCGGTCCAGAGCTCTTCGCCGGCTTTGCCGACGACGATGGCGGTCTGGGGGCCTTGGAC
>NZ_FLUY01001093.1 GCF_900092655.1 Candidatus Thiosymbion oneisti | reverse complement strand
AACGCCGCTGGTATCCCCCGTGGCTGAGGTTCGATGCGGCCGCGCCGCTTTGCCGGCGCACTCCAAAGCAGTCCGGAATCCATAAAGAGCC
>NZ_FLUY01001232.1 GCF_900092655.1 Candidatus Thiosymbion oneisti | reverse complement strand
CGTTAGCGGCTACCTGGTCCCACGCCGCCGCCAGCACCTCTGGCCGCATGATCCGATCATACCGGGGGTAACATCGGTACCGCCGCGCCTGCTTCGCTTTGATGGACCGTCGCTTCCTCAGCTTGAAGACCGCCTCTGGCAAGCCGCTAGCCTTG
>NZ_FLUY01000937.1 GCF_900092655.1 Candidatus Thiosymbion oneisti | reverse complement strand
CTAGTGTAGTGCGCCATTCTGTTTGGAACTTAAGCGGCGATTGCGCGCGTCGGGCGTCAAATCGATCGCAGCGCCATTCGCATTCTCTGCCTCTTGTCTGCATCGGCTCTCTACAACCGACC
>NZ_FLUY01001192.1 GCF_900092655.1 Candidatus Thiosymbion oneisti | reverse complement strand
GAAGATAATCCATCTGGAAGATGGAGGTTTGTACCTCGATCCGCCTACGGCGGACTGAAGTTTTTGGAGACAATCAAATCGAAAAGCCGCGAGGAGTTGCGGACGCTGCCACAGGTCGAGGCCAAACTGGCAGAGGCATCGGAACAGCTGGCCCGCTACCGCGCCATGCTGGAGGCGGTCTACGGCGAAAAGTTGCGCCTGGCCACCCACGCGGTGGTGGCCCTCGGGCTTACGCGGCTGGTTTGGGAATGATTCGGTACGGAGCAAAATTATTCATGAAACTCCCCTACGGTATCGCCGATTTCCATAAGCTCATCACGCAAGGCTACTTCTACGCCGATCGCACGGATTGCATTGCGTCTCTGGAGCAGGCCGGCGACCATCTGCTGTTTCTGCGCCCGCGCCGGTTCGGCAAGAGTCTGGTGCTGTCGATGCTGGAAAATTATTATGACGTGGCAAAAAGCGATGAATTCGAACGGCTGTTCGGGCAGCTGGCGATCGGCCGGAATCCCACGCTGCGACGCAACCAGTACTTCGTCATGCGCTGGGATTTCTCCGCGGTGATGACCCAGGGGAATACCGAGGCCATCAAGCAGGCATTGCACGATCACATCAACGTTTGTGTGCAAGGTTTCCTTGGCCGCTACCGGGAACGCCTCCCCCAGGTGTCTTTCGTCAATCCCGATAATGCCCTCGCCTCTTTTCACGCCGTCGTCGACGCGGTGGGCCGGACGCCTTATAAGCTCTATTTGTTTATCGACGAATACGACAACTTCGCCAACGAGGTCATGGCCGCGCAACTGAATGGCGGACAGGACCGGTACGCAACCCTGGTTCACGGCGAAGGGATCCTCAAAACGGTATTCAAGACCATTAAATCCCTGGCCAGCGGTCAGGGTCTCGACAAGGTATTCATCATCGGCGTTTCTCCGGTAGTGATGAGCGACATCAGCAGCGGCTATAACGTGGCGCGCGATGTCTCCTTCCTTCCTAAATACCGTGATCTGTGCGGTTTTCACGAAAGCGAAGTGGCAAACACCCTGGAGAAAATCGGCGCGGAATGCAATTTACCCGAATCCCAGGTGCAGGAGGCCCTTTCCACCATGCGTACCTTTTACAATGGATACCGTTTCGGCTATGAAGATGGACCGCTTCTCTACAATCCCACCCTGGCGCTGTATTTTCTCCAGAACTACCAGGAAGAATGTACCTATCCACGGGAAATCCTGGACGATAATCTGGCCATGGATCGGAACCGTATCGAATACATTGCCTGTTTACCCCATGGTCAGGAATTGGTGGCCAAGGCCCTGGATGCCACCGAACCGCTGCTGATCGGACAACTGGCGAGGCGTTTCGGCGTGCATGACATGCTGACGGCCGCCAAGGATCGTGCTTTCCTGGCTTCCCTGATGTATTACCTGGGTATTTTGACCATCGACGGCAGGGACGGCATGGGGGATTTGGCGCTGCGTATCCCCAACCTGGTGATCCGGCGTCTGTATGTGGAACGCATCTGGGACGCCCTGTTACCGGGATATGAGGACCGGGAGACAGCGCACCGGGCCACTAGGCGCTTCTATGGCAGCGGCGACCTCGAACTCCTGTGCGATTTCATCGAAAATCGCTATTTCCAGGTGTTTGACAACCGGGATTACCGCTGGAGCAACGAACTGGTGGTAAAGACCGCGTTCCTGGTGATCCTCTTTTCCGACACCTTCTATATTATGGACTCGGAGACGGCCATCGACACAGGTTATGCCGATCTCAGCATGATCGTCCGACCCGACATGCGCCAGTATCAACTGCTGGATCACCTGCTGGAATTCAAATACGTACCGCTGAAAGCGCTGAACATGAGCAGCGAGGAAATCAAATCGAAAAGCCGCGAGGAATTGCGGGCGCTGCCGCAGGTCAAGGACAAATTGACCGAAGCCTCGGAACAGCTGGCCCGCTACCGCGCCACGCTGGAACAGACCTACGGCGAAAAGCTGCGTCTTACCACCCACGCGGTGGCGGCCCTCGGGCTTACGCGGTTGGTTTGGGAATGATTCGGCATGGATAATCCGAATCGCTAGTGTTTTAACTTCGTTGTTTCTAATGTATTGAGCACCTTGAAAGATCCTATATTGACAGAGAGGTACCCATCATTGATGGGCACGTGGCGCTTAGTGCATCCGATCAAGCCGTCGTGGCCTGAAAACTCCCGTGGCATAACCGAACCTTAAAATCACCCTGATCGGCGCTTGCTTTGCCCATCCTACGGGCTGTTGCCAACGCTTAACTCAATGGCATTGGAGGAATTCTTGCCCGTAGCTGGTCCGCAGTTGGCGATGCACTCGTAGTTGATCAAGTCCTTGATGTCATTGTGAAACAGGGTCAGGCCTGCGGACAGACGGTCCGTATCGCAGCGCTCCCCAGCTCGATGTCAGTCACCAAGTGGAAACGACCTGGTAGCGCTCGCGCAGATCCGCGTAAAGCTCCACCAGCTGCCTCACCGTGGCCTCGCCGGCCTGCCAGTATTCCTTGCGGACCGCCTCCAGCATGCGCTCGGCGATCTGGGCCAGGGCCTGGGGATTGCTGGATTCGAACCAGTTGCGCACCCCCAGCTCCAGGCTGTCGTTCACATAGACACCGACGAAGCCCTGCCATTGGTCGTCCCGCACTACCTCCGGCTTCATACGACCGATGCGATCCGCCGAAAGCGTCGTCCAAACGGTGTAGGTGTGAATCGGCCCAGAACCGGAACGGATGGAAACCAGCGAGGGCGGGTATGGCGATCACCTTCCAGCTCCGTCGCATCCTTCCCTCGAACATTGTCTCGGTTGTTGCTGCCGCTACGGGGGGACGCAAATTTCGGACGCGGGAGGTCGAGGTCGTCGGCGTCTCGGTGGACTCCCATTACACGCACAACGCCTGGCGCAACACGCCCGTCGAACGCGGCGGTATCGGTCCGGTTCGCTACCCGCTAGTGGCCGACCTAACGCACGGTATCTGTAGGTCTTACGGCGTGGAAACGCCGGCGGGCGATGTTGCACTGCGTGGCTCTTTCCTCATCGACCGTTCCGGCGTGGTCCGACACCAGGTGGTCAACGACTTGCCGCTCGGACGGGATATCGACGAAACGCTGCGCATGGTGGACGCCCTGCAGTTCCACGAGACTCATGGTGACGTCTGTCCCGCGGGTTGGCGCACGGGCCAGTCCGGAATGAAGGACACGAGTGAAGGTGTGTCCCGTTATCTGGCTGAGCATGCCGCAGCGCTCTGAAGAGAGACTCTAATGCCTACAGCAGCGGAGGCGCCCTTGGCACGCCGTCTTCCAATCTTCTAATTCGTTAAATAGGCCTCTATAGATGCCTGATCGACTTGCGTGAGCAACCGCCCCTCAGGGCACAAGTCAACAACGAGGAGACGTACAGCATGAAGCGCAGGCTGCTTCCGCTTCTATTCGCCCTGATCGCAGGGACCACGACCTTTTCCGGAACGGCCGATGTTCGGGCCGATGAGCTCAACCTCTATTCGTACCGTCAGCCCTTCCTGATCCAGCCTCTGATGGATGCGTTCACGGAAGAGACAGGCACCAAGGTCAACCTTGTCTATGCCAAGCAAGGCATGCTGGAACGCATCAAGGCGGAAGGGCCGAATACACCGGCTGACCTGGTGCTCACGGTCGATATCGGGCGCTTGAACGATATGGTCGAGGCGGGAGTGTTGGCCGAGACGTCCTCGGCGCTGCTCAATGACGAAGCGGCCGAAGAGACCGGCCTCTCCGACTTTCCGGAAATCTGCCCTTGGGAACCGAGCGAAATCCTGAATCAGGAG
>NZ_FLUY01001634.1 GCF_900092655.1 Candidatus Thiosymbion oneisti | reverse complement strand
CCCCGCCGTAACCGGCGGGCGCCATCCGAGCGCGGTGGTGGCCCAAAGTGCCCAGGTCGATCCGTCCGCTTGGATCGGCGCCATGGCCGTGGTGGAGACGAGCGCTGAAATCGGACCGCGGGTCTTTGTGGGACCGGGCAGTATCGTGGGTTCCGGATGCCGTATCGACGAGGATAGTCGGTTAGTCGCGCGGGTCACCTTATGCGCGGGGACACGCGTCGGGAAGCGGGTGTTGATACAGCCGGGTGCGGTCATCGGGCGCGAGGGCTTCGGTTTCGCGAAGGACGGCGAATGCTGGGTGCGCATCCCCCAGCTGGGGGGGGTGCGGCTCGGTGATGACGTGGAGATCGGGGCCAATACCACGGTTGACCGGGGGGCCCTGGAGGATACGCTGATCGCCGACGGGGCGAAGCTGGATAACCTCATCCAAATCGGACACAACTGCCATATCGGCGAAAATACCGCGCTGGCGGCCTGCTCCGGGATCTCCGGCTCTACCAAGATCGGGCGCAATTGCACCATCGCCGGGGCCGTCGGTATGGCGGGGCACCTGACGATCGGGGACGATGTCCACTTCACCGGGATGGCTATGGTTACACGCTCTTTCACCGAGCCCGGACGCTACAGCAGCGGAATTCCGGCCATGCCGAGTGCCCAGTGGCAGCGCAGCATAGCCAGATTCCGGCACCTCGATGAATTTGCCCGACGACTGAAGGACTTGGAAGAAAAATTAGATCAAACCAACACCGAGCTGCAACAGGAGCCCGAATAAAATCGGGATCGGCAGCTGCCGATCCATGGACAGCAGCCGGTTCCCCGGAACGTCGGAGGTAGCATTGAGCACAATGGATATCCATAAGGTGTTGAGCCTGTTGCCGCACCGCTATCCTTTTCTGTTGATCGACCGCGTGGTCGACTACGAGGCGAATCAATATCTGATTGCGTTTAAAAACGTGACCTGCAACGAGCCCTTTTTCGCCGGTCATTTCCCCACGCGACCGGTCATGCCGGGGGTCCTGATCATCGAGGCCCTGGCCCAGGCTACCGGTCTGCTCGCCATGAAGTCGCGTCCGGACGAGGTGGGAGAGAAGGCCCTGTATTACTTCGTAGGGATCGACAAGGCGCGCTTTAAACGCACGGTGGAGCCCGGCGACCGGCTGACCCTCGAAGTGCACCTCAACAAAGTACGCCAAGGGATCTGGCGCTTCAGCGGCAAGGCCCATGTGGATGGCGAGATGGCCGCTACCGCTGACATCATGTGTACGGCGCGGGACTTTTGACCGCGATCCATCCCACCGCAGTCATCGATGCAGCTGCTGAGCTGGATTCCGATGTCACAGTCGGTCCCTATAGCATTATCGGTCCGCGGGTACAGGTGGGGGCCCGCAGCAGCATCGGCCCCCATGTGGTGATCCGCGGACCCACGCGCATCGGGGCCGACAATCGGATTTTTCAGTTCGCCTCGGTGGGCGAAGATCCCCAGGACACCAAGTACGGCGGTGAGGAGACCTTCCTTACGATCGGCGACGGCAACCTAATCCGTGAGTATACGACCT
The DNA here is from genome assembly GCF_900092655.1 of Candidatus Thiosymbion oneisti. GTDB lineage: Bacteria > Pseudomonadota > Gammaproteobacteria > Chromatiales > Chromatiaceae > Thiosymbion > Thiosymbion oneisti. The sequence goes on along the minus strand of NZ_FLUY01001634.1, from coordinate 17,016 downwards.
TGCACCGAGGCACCGTGCAGGATGCAGGGATAACCCGTATCGGCAACCATAACCTCTTCATGGCCTACAGCCATGTGGCCCACGATTGTCGGATCGGCAACCATGTGATCATGGCCAACGCCGCCTCCCTGGCCGGTCACGTCAAGGTGCAGGACCGGGCCATCCTCGGGGGCTTCACCATCGTCCACCAATTCTGCCGGATCGGGACCCATTGCTTTTGTGCCATGGGCTCGGTCGTCACCAAAGATGTCCCGCCCTATGTGATCATCGGTGGCCATCCGGCCCAGCCCCGTGGTATCAACACCGAAGGGCTGCGGCGACGGGAGATCGACGCCGCAACCATACAGCAGCTCAAGAACGCCTACCGGATCCTCTATCTATCCGACCGCAAGCTGGAAGACGCCATAGCGGCGATGCGTGCGCTGGGCAATGCCCGAGTGGACCAGCTTGCGGATTTCGTGGCCGACAGATCTCGTAGTATTGTGCGTTGAGGAAGCAGTAATGGTAGGCTCAGCCGGCCAAGTGGCAGTAGGTAATTACCCACCTGCGGCACCCGGCCAATCCGATTTTCAGTCACTTCAGGCTGACTTTATGTCCGATGCTTTCAGTACACTTTAGCCGCACTCCGGACTATGAACTTTCAACCCATAGTGGTTGAATGGAGGATAATACCAATGGCCTTGAATACCACCATTATCAAGAAAAGACTTGCTTCCGTTCCACGGATACAAAAGGACAATGAGGCACAAAATATTATAAACCAAGCGAAAACAGCAGAGTTGAAAAGTCTCAATACAGAGGGCGTCCTCCGCCTTTACGAAGCGCTAACATCCGGATTCTATTCAGCCCGCGATGCGGCTGCCATGAAGCGGCTTGCGACGTACACTCAATTCCAACCAGTGACGTACACGCCTGATTATGTCGTCAACCTCGTCAAGGGCACGCGCCTGAATCAGCCGAACATCCAGTCTCAACTGACTCCGGGACTCGTTACCCGTATTTATGCTGCTGAGGGGAAGCGCCTTGCCTGGTATGCAAGCTTCGGGTTTGACGGTTCCACAGTGGGCAGGGGGCAACTCGGACAATCGGCCTATACGGATGTAAAGAGCCCGCGATACTTCAAGACTACGCTGGAAACCTGTGTGACCCAAGTATTTCTTGCTAAACTATTAAGAAAATACCCGGGCGTCACTAGGATGGATCTCGATCTTAAATCCTATAAGGTCAAGGTTCCAGAATTGTACGCACGTATCTGGCCACATCTCTCTTTGGAGAACTTTGTCGTCACAGCCTACCTTGCGATCCTCATTGCCCGCGCGACCAAGACCGGTCGCTCGCCTAAGGATACCGCACGCTTTGCCGTAGCCCTTTACCATGGTATGTATAAAATGGTCGTGGCCGTGCAAATGACCCTCAAAGAAAATGAGAGGATACATTGGGCACCCGTAGAGGCCGAGCTGCTGAAACAGGGCCATACGGATGAAGTTGCCTATGTAAAAGAGGTGGTGAAGTGAGCCGCCGTAGTGTCATTTCGGCAGCACTTGCCGCACTTTCGCTGCTCGCTATTCTCGTTGTTGGATTCGGGTGGTTCTCATCGGGGCCAACTTTGACAATCTATCTGCGCTGTGACAAGGAGGTTGCTGGTACATTGTCCGTCGTTATAGTGTCGGGAAACGGAGAGTCGGGCGACGAGAAGCATTTTGATCTCGGCACCTTCTGTGGGTCGAAAGCAGGGATTGAAATCGACCACTACCGAAGTGAGGAAAGCCTTCAATTCACACTCGAACGTGTCGATGGCGAAACGAGTAAGTTGACTGCTGAATATGATTACGACATCCATCGTTACCAACACGAGTTCTACACAATTATAAAGATCACAAACACCCCGCCTTTCATCGCCAACGACCGTATTTGAACGACTGGGACGAAAACTATCGGGTAGTGGGGTAAAGTTACAATTCCCTCCCTTCCAGTACAGCCATTATTTTTCCTATACTCAATCAGACCTGGGCTACTCCGCGGTCAGGAGCCATGGTCTCATTGAAGCTTTACCTTTGCGGTTCGAAAATTCGGGTGCCCGATTCATCCCTGGGGGCGGAGGAAACATAGCCACCGCCGACTGGTGGCTGGAAGCTGGTAGCAGCATGAAGATAAGTATCGTCGCCAATGAACCCTCGGGTGATTGGCTGGGAGCCGCCGTCCTGCGCGCGCTGAAGGCCCAGGTGCCGGACGTACGTTTCGTCGGGGTGGCCGGACCCCAGATGCAGGCCGCCGGCTGTGAGAGCCTGATACCCATGGAGCGGCTGTCGGTCATGGGACTGACAGAGGTCCTGCGGCATCTCGGCGAGCTCCTACGCATCCGCGGCGAGTTGACCAGATCCCTGCTCGCCTGGCGGCCCGACGTCTTCATCGGCGTGGATGCGCCCGACTTCAATCTGGGACTCGAACGGCGTCTACGTAAGGCCGGCATCCGCACCGTCCACCTGGTCAGCCCGACGATCTGGGCCTGGCGCGCCGGACGTGTGAAGACCATCCGCCGTTCCGTGGATCTGCTGCTGAGTATCTTTCCATTCGAAGAAGACCTCCTGCGCAGGCACGGAGTATCTGCCCGTTACATCGGCCACCCGCTTGCGGACGAAATCTCCCCGCAAGCCGATCCCGCGCCAGCACGGACCCGGCTCGGGATACCGCCGCAGGGACCAGTCCTGGCCCTACTCCCAGGCAGCCGTGTGAGCGAGCTGAAGCTACTCGCGGAACCCTTCCTGCAGACCGCCCGCTGGTGTCTTAAACGGCATTCCGGACTCCGCTTCGCAGTCCCCTTGGTGACGCCGACCTTGCGCACACTCTTTACGGAGGTCCTGCGGCGCGAAGCCCCTGACCTGCCGGTTACCCTGGTAGACGGCCAGGGCCGGGACGTGATCGCCGCCGCCGATTGTGTACTCACCGCCTCGGGAACCGCGACCCTGGAGGCCCTGTTGATCAACCGTCCGATGGTGGTCGGCTATCGGATGAGCCCGACGACCTATCACCTGTTATCCGGCCTGAACCTGGTGAAGATCCCCTATGCTGCCATGGCCAATCTGCTGATAGGCCATGAGCTGGCACCGGAATTCATTCAAGACCGTTGTCGGGCGGACTTGCTGGGACCTGCCGTGCTCGACCTCCTCAGGAATAGAGACCGGGTAAGCGAGATACAATCGGCATACCATGAGGTCCATGGTCAGCTGCGTCGCAACGCCGGTCGTGAGGCCGCCGCCGCAGTGCTGGAGCTGGTCAGCGGGGACAAATCGTGAACGGCGAGGTATCCCTCGTCGCGGGCGTGGATGAAGCAGGACGTGGGCCTCTGGCGGGACCGGTAGCGGCCGCGGCCGTGATCCTTGACCCCGAGCGGCCGATCCTTGGCCTCGCCGATTCCAAGCGCCTCACACCGGACCAGCGCGAATCACTCGACCAGGAAATCCGGAACCAGGCCCTAGCCTTCGCCGTGGAATTTGCCACGGTCGAAGAAATCGATCGCATCAACATCCTGCAGGCATCCCTGCTCGCCATGCAGCGTGCAGTGGAAAACTTAAGCATCACCCCCCAGCGGGCCTTGGTGGACGGCAACCGCCCTCCCCGGCTGGCCTGTGCGGTGGAGACAGTTGTGAAGGGCGATGCCACAGTAGCCGTCATCAGCGCCGCGTCCATCCTGGCCAAGGTCGCCCGCGACCGCGAGATGCTGATGCTAGATAGCAAATTCCCCGGCTATGGCTTCGCCCGTCACAAGGGCTATCCGACCCGAGCCCATCTGACCGCCCTGCGCGAACTCGGACCCTGCGCGCTGCACCGGCGCTCGTTCCGACCGGTGCGGGAGCTGCTGCGCTGATACCTCCTTTAACTACGAATCACACGAATCGGCGCGAATCGGATTTTTTGCATCTACGAGAACATTCGCGTTGATTTGCGTGATTCGTAATTTGCGCTATCATTCACGGGAACCGATGCCCAAAAATTGTCGACAAAGAGCGCTACATGAAATCTCTATTGAGGTTTTTTGAGAAATGGAACCCTCTCCTAGTAGGAGCAGCAAGCACACTAATCCCCATTCTTGGCTTATACTGGACGATTAGGGCAGGGAATTTTGAGAAAGATAATCTTTTTCTTCAAGATGAAAACCTGAGCCTTAAAAAGCAATTGCAGGAAACGAAGACAGTAGAAGCAAGGATTAGATGTCAGGTCCCGGATGATTACGATGAATTTTTTTGAACAGTTGGGGCTGCTGAGCGTACCATTGTTGGAGTGTTTGGAGTGGGGTCTTGTGGTGCAGGTTTTTCTGCGGGATGTGGTGATTATACAGATAGACGAAGCGTTTGAGGGTGGCCTGCAGGGAGGCGGCGGAGTCGAAGCGGTGGGTGCGCAGGATGTCAGCAATACGGCCATTGAAGCGTTCGACCATGCCATTGGTTTGAGGGCTGCGGGGCTTGGTCAGGCGATGCGCGATGCGGTTGTCGGCACAGACCCGATCGAAGGTATGGGTGCCGGTGGGTTGGCGCTCGCCGGTGGCACAGAAGCGATCGGTGAACTCCTTGCCATTGTCGGTGAGCACCCTGGTGATCTTAAACGGGGCTTTGTCAATCAATCGCTTGAAGAAAGCAGCGGCGGTGGTTGCTGACTTGTCCTTGAGGATTTCCACGTAAACCCAGCGTGTGGCCCGATCAATAGCCGCGAACAGGTAGGTGCGTTGGTCTTGGTCCGGCATCTGGGGTAGGTACTTGACATCGACATGCACAAAGCCTGGCGCGTAGTCCTTGAAGGACTTGACTGGCGGTTTGGCGCCCTCCTCTTGGGGCATGAGCGCCTTGAGGTTAGAAACGCCGTGGCGGCGCAGACAGCGGTCCAGGCCCGAGCGGGAGACCTCGCAGTGGATGAACTCACGGGTGACCACCAACAGATCATCGAGCGGCAGCAGCAATGTCTTGCGCCGCTCCACGACTACGGTTTCCTGGGCCGGGGTGAGGGTGGTCTGCAAGCGGTGCGGCGTGTGGGAGCTGTCAGCAACCCCGTCACGGCCCTTCCAGCGGCGGATGGTATCCTCACTCACCCCCAGCTCATCGGCCAATTGCGTGACGGACTGATTGGACGTTTGAATGTAATGGCGGGTCTTCGGGGTTGTGGTCGCATTCGCGTGCAAGCAGATATTCATTGGGCGTTCTCCGGTATTGACAGGGCTACAAGCAACTCCATAACCTCTCTAGTGCGCAACAATGACCCTATTTTACTCCCTATGTAATCATCCGGGACCTGACATATTCTCAAGTAGCCACCCACATTTTCATTCGCTTCACATAAAACTATATGATTCACTTGTTAGTGAACCGTTCCTAAGGTGCCTATTTCAGTAGGGAGGATAGACATGTCATTCGAGAGAGGGGAAATTGTTTGGATTGAGACCAAATATATGTTTCTTCAAAACGGGAAGTTATATAAGTCTGAAATACACTTATGTAGATACAAAGCTGTAATCCTAGGCTTTGATAGTGATAACGACTTAGTCGCATATGGTTCTAGATATCTTAAAAAACTATTCAACCTTAAAAATAAATATAATTTTTTTACTACGAGTCCATATAATCTATATAGGAATCTTTATGAATGCTTAACTCCTGGTTATGAATTGAATGAAATTATAGAGGGTGTTCACTTCTTAGTGCCGACATCAGGACTCAAAGGTTGGGTAGCTGATAAACTAGGGGTTGGTGGATACTACGATCAAATAAAATTATTGAATTATTTATCTAACGGCATATCTAAATCAATTCCTGTACACACTCTTCATCATAAATTTCATATACCAACCCATATAATAAAATACGTTGAGATGGATTTGTATAACTGGACTAACGGATTGGACTCTTCTTCAAAGGAGATTACTTTGGCTAATCTAAGAAAATTATAGTTAAAAGGACACCCATCTTGTTTGACCTGATCCTCCTCCTATAAGCTAGCATTTCCCTCAGCCCGATATTCTCAGCCAGGAGTCCTACAAGTTTAAAAAAGGACACCCACTTTGTTTAGGAGTAGGAAAAACCCACAGCCGTCCTATAATGGCAAGGATGTACTGAAATCCGAAATCCGGGAACTCGACCAAATGTTAAATAAGCGGCAATATCACACCGGTGGTCCCTTCCGTGCGGACCAGCTGCATTCCGGTGATCCTTACGAGCTCGACGACGGCCATCCCATCGAGTGTCTACCTAGCGGCGGGCGGCACGCCAAGGCAAATCTGAGCGGAGGATTGGCGCTGGAGACCGATCCGGACGTGACAGCGGCCGGCTTCGATACCGGATTCACGCCGGACGAGAAAAACCTGCGCGCTCCCGATATCGCCGTGGGCAATGTCCCGGACGAGCCGGGTTGGGTATCCGGTGCGCCGCCGCTGGCGGTGGAGTATGCCGACGTCGGTCAGGACGAACCGGACCTGCAGGCAAAGATCCGCACCCTACTCGAGGCGGGGACGCGTTACGTCTGGGTCGTGCGCCTGACCGGAGTGCGCCGGGTCGAGGTGTACGAACCGCACGCTTCCCCCTCCCTGGCGTATCCCGGACAGGAGCTGGAGGCGCCGGGGATCCTCGCCAACCCGGTGCCCGTAGAAGCCCTGTACGACCCCGACGCGGCCCACGAGACCGCGCTGCGAAACCTGCTGCAGCGGCGCGGTTACCCGGACCTGGACGCAGTGCGGGAAGAAGGTCGGGAAGAGGGTAAGCTGGCGATAGTTCTGCACCTGCTCCGACGTGCAGTTGGGCCAATCCCGGAAAACGATAGCCAACGGATCCGCCAGCTTGATCGTGACGGATTGGCCGCGTTGGCCGAGGCCCTTTTGGATTTCCACGCAACAAGCGATCTGGCCGCTTGGCTGAAGCGCCATGTTTAACGCTCGCTGAGGAAACCTCCGCGCCGATCGACTCAGCCTGTCTCGACGGACGTGGATGTGAAAACGGCGTCTAGCACCTCATTTCGCTTGATATTGCGGGTAAGGAGGAAGGTAGATGGGTCTAGTCAATGTAAAAGTTGCAATGAAAAATCCCAGAAAATCCGAACTTGGTGCCATCCCAATGGAAGATATGGATTTGGTCATCACCCCTAAGACCCGAGTTTTGGATGTAAATCCAAGTAGTGCGAATATTGCGACATCAATGGCCAAACACCTAATGAGAAACTATGCGCGCGGAGAAGAACCATGAGGATGAGAGCTATTGACCGGTGGGCTTGTATCGCCATTCTAGTGGCTTCTTCGATACAGCCCTCCTTCGCAGCCACCAAGATAGGTGAGTTACTCGACGAGGAGTCGGGAACTGTTTATGAGCTTTACGACAATGAAGATGGAACCTTCACCGTCTGGCAATTTGATCCGGACGGGACAAACTCGATTTGGGAGTTCGGTGGAGAAGGCAATCCTAATCCAGCTGATGGAAGCGGTAGCGGCGCGCCGACACCAGAATCCATTGAAGAATATATAAGAAAACACCACAAGGGAAAGCTCAGCAAAGGTGTACAAACGAATAATCCGCTAACCCTCAAACGCAGCAGTCAGGGGAAAGGTCTGGATCCACGCTGGAATCCAGCGGCAAATGCCAAAGAAGGAGTAGAAAGTTCCGGCGGGCCAAGCAGTAATTCAGGGAGTACTGCGGAATGGCTTAAAAACAAAGCTAAACGAGGGAGCAACAGTGAGCAGGATGATGACAACACTGGAACCAACTCTGAGCGTCCCGACATTGGAACGACGGGTTCGATAAGACCTGAGGTTGTTAATCCAGTTCCCGTACAGTGACCGTTTTCTCCTGCGTCTGTTCCGCATTTCCCGCTTCAGACATACGCATAAAGCTCGCCTGCAGGCTGGATTCCGAGTCGATCAGGAACTGGCCGGAGACCACGACCGCGTCGCCCTCGTGCAGGCCCGAGAGGATCTCCACCTCGCCGCCTTGGTGCATACCGGTCACCACATCCACCGGCCGGAACCGGCCTTCACCCAAGGCCAGGACCACGCTCTCGCGTTCGCCGGTGACGATGAGCGCCTCGCTTGGTAGCTTGAGTACATTCTTCCTGGGGCCACCCTGGATCACGACCTCGGCGAACATATTCGGCTTCAGCAGACGGTCCGGATTGGGAAAGACCAGACGGACGCGCAGGGTCCGGGTCTTGGGATCCAGGTCGGGATAGAGATAATCCACGACCCCCTTCCACTGCTTGCCCGGATGGGCCGGCACCCCGATTTCGGCCTTGAGGCCGGGCCGCAGCCAGGCGATCTGGTGCTCGAAGACATCCACCAGGACCCACACCCGACTCAAGTCGGCGATGGTGAACATCTCCGTGTCCTTGGTCACATACATGCCGTCGCGGGCCATCATCCGGGTCACGATGCCGTTGATGGGAGCCAGCACCGGGATCCGGTTCCTGGTCTTCTTGGTATGCTCGATCTCCCGGATGATCGGGTCTGGCACATCCAGCAGCCGCAGCAGGTTGCGTGCCTTGTCTACCTTGACTGCGGCGGTGCTCCGTAGCCGGGGGTCGAGGGCCAGCAGAAAATCCACTTGAGCGGACAGGATATCCGGCGCATAGAGCTGGGCCAGCGCTTGCCCCTTTTTCACCGGCTCTCCCTCCGCGCGCAGATTCAGATCCTCGATCCAGCCCTCGGCCCGCGGGTGGACATGGGCCAGGCGTGTCTCGTCATACTCCACCCGGCCCAGGGTGCGCACGGATTTCCACAGGGTCCCGCGCTCCACCTGCTCGGTGCGCACCGCCATATTCCGGATTACTGCGTCGCTCAAGGCCACCTGCGGATGCTCGTCCACCTCCGGCTCCACGGACCGCTCCACCAGATCCATGCCGCAGATAGGACAGGTGCCGGGACTATCCCTGACAATCTGCGGGTGCATCGGGCAGACATATTTGGAGTCCAAGTGCTTGGCAGCGTGCTCCAGGGGACTGTCGTCCAACGCCATTGCCGGGAGCTCGCTCGGCGGCGCGGCCTCATCGCCGCAAGCCGTCACCAACAGCAGCCCGAGACCGACGGCGAAGGGGCACCCCCTCCCGATCAGGCGGAACAAGACCATGGTTTCCTCCCATACGCAGGGTGACCGGTAGCGAGTGTAGCGAACCGCATCGCAATCGTCTCTTTCCGGGCATGGGATACGTGTTGCGTTACGCCGCGCTCGAGCGCCCTGCTCCCCCAGGCATCTTCTCACGCGGCTAACGCAACCTATCAGTCCGCGCGGGCCAACGGCACAGCGGGCGACCCAGGAGTAGGTTGCGTTAAGACGCCGGCACCGGCGCCAAGTCGGGTAGTTGGGCAAAGGACCAGGCTTGTCCCGACGGAGGAGGGAGCCTGACCCGTACCTAAGAGGCTATCTAGAAATTAAGATACTGATTTTAAAGCATAAAATCTATAAATTTCGCGCTCGTTCCCACGCTCCAGCGCCGGCCTGTGCGTCCCTGCACGCAGACAGGTGGGAACGCCGTCGTGTCCGCTCCCGCGGACTCAGCTCCTCTGTGCTGATCGGCGTTGACTGTTAGTCTACCGAGGTGCTTAATCGACGCTGAAGCCTGGGGAGCCAGCCGAAATCAATACTTTAGGGTCTAGCAAGGCTTCGCCTTAAGCCCACGAGTGCACAACGCGAGCTTCGTGGCGAAACCCCAATCGGACAGGATTTACAGGATTACACAGGATTGACAAGACTCTTGTCGTTCCTGAATTTCCTATGCCCGATCACGCGCTTATCAAACCAGCAAGCGCTCTTCACAACAAAAAATCCGGTTAATCTTGAAAATCCGGTTAATCCTGTACGATTGGTTAGCGAGGCTTCGCCTTAAGCCCACGAGGCGTGAATTTTTTGTGCAATGCACACAAAACTTGACCCATTTGTAAAGATGCGGTTCGCCGCCGGGCGTGTCCGGCGCCCGGCGGTTCACCACATCCTACGCGGGCTGAAGCTATTGCTTTGAGCCGAAGACCTGATGTCCACCGGTTGCACCAGTTGGGGGCATATTGGGTACGGAGCCATCCTGTACAGGCGGTAACCAGCGATCAGTCATCTACCATGCCACATTCATAAGGGGTTCCATCCTTCTCAGATAATGTTTCCATATCTCTTTCCTGGCTGGGTAAATGATTGGTAGCCACAATGCCGGACCATGTGTTTTGAAGTAATTGGGCCAACTGCTGGTAAATCGGTAAAATAGTAGTTTGCGTCAGGCAATTGCAAAAAGAGGCCAACCATTCACCTAGGTGATCAAAACTAAATGCACTCAATGCTTCATGCGTTATACGTTTTGCCTCCGGTTCCGGTGTCATTGCTAACATAACTAATAGAATAACGACAAATTCAAGTTCACCTATCAAATGGTCCGCTTTTTCACCTGTTTTTTGAGAAATGTCAAAGCCGAAAGCCCGATAAAAACCAACAATATCGGATAAAATAGCGCCTTTGTCGCGTCGAATAAAACCGGATTCGTTGATAGGACACGCGACACTACCTTCAAATAAACGATGATATTCCTCCACCCAAGCCTCCAAACTCAAGGTTTGAGCTTGGAGACGAATTTGTTGAAAAGTCTCGGCAAGATGATCCGCCTCAGGTAAATTAGAACATTGTAGTAGTCCCTGAAGATCGGTAACCTCCTTTTCCAGCATTGTTTGCGTTTCAGTCGATGGTAAGCTAAACAGTCGAATGATCAACTGGAGCAAATCGGCTTGTGCAAACAACGAGAGACGGTCTTTTTCTGTCACTACAGGTTCCGGGGAAGAAGGGATTTTATTGAACCACCGGACAGGCTGAGGTGAAGAAGTATTTTGGGTATCCATGGCTAAATTCCGTAATTTCAATCCGGTTCAAAACTTGAATTTGCCGCAAATGAACGCGAATGAACGCAAATGGTTAGCGTTGATTGGCGTCCATTGACAGTAAAAAAATAACTCCTCTGGGCCTACACTGTCTCGCGTGAGGCCCCACAATTGGTCAAAAAACGCATGGTGAACCGCCGCTGAGGGCGAAGCGATTTCGACCTATTTGCGTTGATTTGCGTTCATTTGCGGCAAAAAACAATTCGGAGGAGCCGGCCCCGTCTCGTATGGGGACACGACAACAGGATCATGCAGAATGTGCTGAAATGACGTACTAGGGTAGTTGATAAGCTGTCCAATTAGACCAATGCTTACGTCCACCTCTATTATCCGCGTCACCTTGCCAGACTGCAAAGGCAAGCTGACCTTTTTCACCGGGTTTGAATTGATAGTCGTTGACGTCATCCGTAGTGAGCGGACGAGAGAAAACGACTGTCCAACGACCTTCTTTCCAAATGCCGAGGGCGCTGGTAGCCGATTCCGGTTGTGGTGTCAATGAACCCCACCCTTCGGCCACCAATTCCTGAGCCGGCTGACTACGCTCGAATGCAGCACTGGGGTTGCCGGCTTGTTTCGCGATAAACCATTGATGTGAGCGCGGATCTTTAAAGTCTTCCGGCACCCTATGGGGTGGTTTTCCTTCCGCAAACCAGTACAAATCCGACCAGGCGTTGGGATGGACATCCTGTACATCCTGAAAACCTTCGTCCATGTCTTTTTGCCACAGGCCCTTCCAATAAAGAATCTGGACTTTACCGCCACCTTTTTGGCCCATGAAGGGAGAGGCAGTGGGGGTCAGTGGGAATTCTATCGCCACCGCATCGGAAAAACGCTTCACATCCACGTTCTGACTGGGCGAATCATCGGCCCACGAGAGTCGCCATGCGATCGATTTTCCATCAGTCAGTCCTTGAACCCTGAGTTCGGTTACGGAAGCCTCTTCCAAACGTGGCTGAGTCATTTGCTGTGGCAATACAGCAACGTCCAGCGCCGGGGCTTTTTGCCAGGCCGGCGCAAACGGCTCCGTGGGTAACTCTCCAGCCACTTTGCTGACTGAAATGGAGGGCTGTTGCGCAAAAGCCATGCCTGCAATCAGGCTGCACAACAAGATAAGGCCCATCTTACCCAATGGACTTTGATTCCTCATCATGTTCTTCCTCATATGGACTGGCTGATATTTGCGTTTATTCGCGTTCATTTGCGGACAAATCTTAGGTCGTGTTGTGGCGGTAGACATCATAGCGTTTATCGTGATGATCACGCACATAATGCGGTTCGGTAAAGGGTACACGACTAACTTCGTTGCCTTTGCCATCCCAACCAATCACCTCATCACCTTCGACCTTGAATTTTTCAATGATGAGATCGGTGGAACCAAATAGGAGTAATGCACCTAAGAGTTTTTTGTCATCCGCCAGCTGACGATACAGTGTCTTCGCTGCTTCAACACCTGGTCCGAAAAGCTGTTCCAGGAATCCATCAGGCACATGGATGGGTGGAATATAGTAGACATTCGGACCGGTGCCGAATTGCGGATAGAGTGGCAAGGCCAGTTTGCGTATCTTGACGATGTAATCCAGTGGATTATCCTCACGTGGTTCGCCTCGAGTGGTCAGATATCCGTGCGTACGGATTTTTCCGATGCAGGATTCGACGCATAAACTCACTTTACCTTGTTCAATTCGCGGGAAGCAACCGATACACTTTTCGCTGGTGCGACTTATCATGTTGAAGAAGGTTTTTTTATACGGACAGGCCTTGACGCATTCCTGATAGCCACGACACCGTTCCTGGTCGATCAATACAATACCGTCTTCATCGCGTTTATAAATGGCCTGACGCGGGCAGGCAGCGAGACAAGCCGGGTTATCACAATGGTTGCATATCCGGGCCAGATAAAACATCCACATGGGGTGGGCATCCTCGAAATGTTCACCTTGGCCCACGGTCTTGGAAACATCGTCTTCACCCAAGTTGAGGGCCGAATAGTCCATCGTATCAGGAAGATGGCCATCCGGCGGGTCCAGTAGATGATTGCCTTCGAAAATGGTATCGGTTTTTAAGACTTTACCTTTCCATTTTGCAGGCCCTCGGCGTTCCAACAATTTCATATCCCACGCCATCGGGTAACCGCCATAAGGCTTGGTCTCGACATTATTCCAGAAAATGCTCTCCTCCCCTTTACCGCTGGTCCAACCGGTTTTACAGGCAATGGTACAGGTTTGGCAATCTATACATTTGTTGATATCAAATACATAGGCCACTTGCTTTGCCGGGGGAGGGGCATCGTAAGGATACTCCATCTCTCGATTCAGTTGCCAATTGTGACGTTTGGGCATGTTACCAATCTCCTGTTCATCGCCGCGCTAAACGGACCAAGCGTTGCGCGCACGAAATTTTGATTTGAGCCCGAGCGCCGCCGCAACGCTTGGGTCCACCTTGAGCGACTTGTTATGTTAGGCTTTTTGCAATATTCCGAGAATAGCCAAAAAGACCTTTTCTATATCTTCCGGTACACGATAAGTATGTAAATCTCTATGGATGCTCTTCCCCTTTCTATCCAAAATACCAAAGCGCCAAAGCTCGCCTATGCTCACTGCACCATAAAGCGAACCCGGCAATTCTTTTTCCTCAGCAATCTCTTCCGTCGGATTACTAAAATCAAAATAATCACTGAATGTATACTTTTTCCCTTCTTTGAAAACTAGCTTACCCATATATATGTCTTCCGATATATCGGTCTGGCATATGTAATCTGTACATGAAATTACAGATACTTCTATCCCACGCGGCGGGCGGTCGGCTGGAGCGCCAAGTTAGGCGGCTTTTTGGTATTGCTGGATAATCTTTGACAACGCTCTTAGTGCTTCATTGACCGACTTTGCATCGGGAAACATCTTTGCCACATCAGGCTCAAGCATAATGAGCTTCACCCCTTCGTGATATTGTTTGGCATATTTCCCGCGAACTCCGCCTGTCATCTGAGAAAAGTCATATTCATCACGAAGCTCGTCGTTCAGCTCGTCATCATATTCCGTATTCATAAAAATTCTGCTCCCGTTTGGTTGCCTGGCGGGCACTGACGATTCGAATGGTTTCACCACGATATGCATGGGAAATAACCAATATATCGATAAAACTATCGCTCATTTGCTTCTTCTCGGCTAAATTTAAAACCTGCCATATCCTTTTGATAAGGCGTGAAGAATTCTTTCAATTCATTTCGTTTCGCCATTTCCACTTTATATGCCGTCACGAGTTGTTCTATAAGCTCTGTAGCTGAAATATGCTCAATTTTCGCCAATTCGTATAACTGTGAGGCTACATCATCGCTGATTTGTACTTTTTGCACTATTTACTCCTAGGCGCCCAATGCCGCGTGACACTAAGTTTGAAACTTGCTGAGGAGCCGGACCGCGGCATTGGGTCGCTTGCAGCCAAATGTTAGGCGAATGATCTGTGAAAAACGACCCATCAATTGAGCCTGGCCCCTTTTCCCCCATTATTGTAGGCATTTCTAAACTATGGCGTTGGGGTTCGTTCCTCACCCCAACCTACGGGCTCATAGGCATAATGAAATACCCACCATTGTAAAATGTTGGTCAAAAGCAAAAGTCCTATGAATACCAAAATTTTTGCATAGAGCAAAACTCACGCAATCTGTAAATGACAATACTGCAGAATCATATTTAGTAAAAATAGAAATTGCATCCTTAAACAGTTTTTTATCTACGATGGACAATTTGTAAAATTCTTACTTCTTCAGACAAATTTATTATGATCCCGATTCGCTTATCTCCGAATTGACAATATGCAAAAGGATGCCCATTATTATACCGAGTTGTTCTAAATAGTATTCTTTGACATCGATATATAATATATCATCCAGTTTCAGAAATCTCCAGTTGCTCCCAGTTGTGACAATGCCGTATATTGCATTAATCTGGTTCCCTTTCTTTTCGTTGAATATCCTGGCTGCTATCATTTCAGCGGCACACTGCGCTAGTCCGGATTTAATATTATCGTTTTTTGCTTCGACAACCGAAATAACGGGAGAGTTTATATAAAGCTGCTCTTTTGAAAGGGAAATGATGTAATCGCAAACACCGTTTAATCCTTTTTCCTTGTCAACGTTGAACTCTACACCCGAGAACAGACTGATTCGATGATTCAATATTTTTCTCAGCTCGATGAGAATGGGTGTAACAATCATCTCGGATCGTGCTTTTTCCGTATGTATCGCAAGAGCTAACGGAATGTTTTCTTTGAGAATTTCATTTAGTGTACCGCTTATTTTTTCTTCCGTGACAATGGGAAAGATATTTGTTTCTTCCTCAGTTTCAAACTGAAACTTTTCCTTTATTTCAATTAGGGTAAAATCACTATACGCCATCTCTAATACCTCTTGTCTATTTTTTAACCTGTTCATAAGGGCATAACGTTGCAAATCAGGCGACCTAAATTGGGTCGGCTGGATTTGGCGTGTTAGCGTATGATTTGGTTAAGCATTAGATATCTACTTTAAGATTAAAGTGAGAAGTCTATAGCAGCTAACGGCTTGGCTCAGGCGCCCAATACCGCGCGGCACTGAGCTTGAACGTTGCTGAGGAGCCAGATTACGGCATTGGGCTGCTTGCAGCCAAATGTTAGGCGAATGATCTGTGAAAAACGACCTATCAATTGATGCCTGGTCCCTTTACTGTTTGATTTCTACTCATAACTTGCTATTTTCTCCCTACATAATTTTTCAGTTAAATTCTGTAACTCTTGTACTCGCTCCGCAAGCCAATTAAGCTCTTCTTTCGTGATTGTATAACTTGGTTTATAGCGGGCATCCACATAGGCTTTCCGAAGCAACTTGAACCTTTCTTTTTCTTCGTCTGTAGAACGCGGAAATATAGACAAGAACCTTGGCTCTATGCTTGAGACTCTTTGGCCCAATTTCTCTATATCATGAGTACTTGGCTTGTAGCGAGTAAATACCAATAAGATAGTACCGTATAGACGCTCTGTGACTTGGTGGAGTTGGAATGCAGCTATGCTGTTTTCCTGCTCTTGTAAATAGTAGTGGAAACCCTTCAGGAACCCTTTAGTGCTCGAGAACCAATATTCAAAATCCTCTTCAGCTAATTTTTTTCTTTCTTTGGATGTTATTTCAATTGGCTCCGCCAATTGAAATTTTCCTGAATCATACAGAAGTATTCCTTCTCGCAGGATGTCAATATAAAAGTACTGACTTTTCCTTAGACGACGATTTACAAACTGGATGTCTTCGGCAATCAGGCTGATTGGCGTTCGGTGGATAGTTTTGATCAAACGTTGGGCAAGTTGATTGTTTTGCTCGATTTTGTTGGCTTGGCGAGGTGTTTCGGTAACAACCAGAAGGTCGAAGTCACTTTGATAGCGATAGAGAAGCGTTTCCGGGTCGAGGTCTTCTACCCAGTCGCCACGGGCATAGCTGCCAAATAAAATGAGCATATCGAGATCGATTTCTTCTCGAATGATCTCGATAGCTCTTTGTAATTCCTGCTGTTTTTGCTCAGGCAGGTGTTCAAGGGAGGTTTTCATGCCCTAATGATATCTGGTGTATTTTTGTAAAATTCAATTAGTATTGGTATCGCAGAGAATCATTGATGCGTTTCTCTCCATGCATCCTTGCGGATGGAATCTTGGGTTATATTTCTACCTTTCCACAAGCCGGCCAGGGAGAAAAAATCTTCTTCAGTTTTCAGCGGTATGAGTCTATCTTCAGTCAACTCGACTGAGCTAACGAAGTTTAACGCCGAAAGAAACTCGGAAAGCAACTTAGCCTTTTCTTCGCTTTCCAGCCGAACAACTAACTGAGCCATTTCTTTGTCCTCTGAGAAGGATGTTTCTCGGTTCCGCGCCTAACAACAGCCAAGCTCAGCCACGCGCACAAAGTGCTTGCAGCAAAACCGATGGCCTTTCTCACGTCGGCTAGAGTGCCATGTTAGGCCATATTTGCATTTGATTTGGCAGTAAACGTGGTCTGTCCCTGAAGTATCCCCACAAATCAGCCTCTGGCTCCCACGCTCCAGCGTAGGAGCAAATCCAGACGCTCCAGCGTCATGAAACCTTGGCCGCTGGAGCGGCCACAACGGCATTCCCACGCTGGAGCG
>NZ_FLUY01001303.1 GCF_900092655.1 Candidatus Thiosymbion oneisti | reverse complement strand
AGCGGGCAATCCTGGCACTGACTGGCCGGGCGGCTGTAGCGGGTGCGCCGGCGGCCATTCTTCTGATGCGGCTGACCGCGTGGGGGCAGCAACTCACCGGCGGGGCAGATGTAGACATCACGGGTTGGGTTGTACTGGAAGCGGTTGCCGCTGAGACGACCTTG
>NZ_FLUY01001244.1 GCF_900092655.1 Candidatus Thiosymbion oneisti | reverse complement strand
CTCCTGTCTGCATCGGCTCTCTACAATGGACAGGTGGCAGCTCTGTTAGTTCCACTATTTATAGCGCACTACACTAGTCATGGGACGGCTCCAGCGGTAAATAGATGAAGAACCGCGTCTTCCCGGGGCGACTTTCGCATTCGATCAACCCGCCGTGTTGGTTGATCAATTCCTGAGCGATCGGCAACCCCAGGCCGGTTCCCCCCGGGCGTTCGGATACCATGGGTAAGAAGATACGATCCAATAAATCGGGGGCGATACCCTCACCGTCATCGATAACTTCCACTTGCATGACCAAGCGGTGGCTTTTGTTTCCGATCGTGAACCGGCGCAACACCCGGGTCCGCAGCTCGACCTGGCCGTCCGGTCCGGCTGCGGCAATCGCGTTCCTGGCAAGATTGAGCACGGCCTGGATCAAGCGGTCGGGGTCCGCTCTGAAATCCGGGATGCTGGGGTCATAGTCGCGGATGATGACCGGTCCCGCGGGATACTCCGCCGACAGGAGTCCGCACACGTGTTCCAGCACCTGATGAATATTGACATACTGCCTTTTAGGGATGAGGTTCGGGCCGAGCATCTCGTCGATCAGCTTCCGCAGCCGGTCCACCTCGTCGATGATGACGCGCGTGTGCTCACGGAACGACTCATCCGGCAGCTCCTGCTCCAATAGTTGGGCGGCACCACGCAGACCGCCCAACGGGTTTTTGATCTCGTGGGCCAAACCTCGGATCAGGGCCTGCGCTGCCTGGTGTTGAGAGATCAGGTGCTCTTCGCGGACGATACGCAGATGGCGATCCACTTGGCACAGCTCAACCAGGGCCTCCGATGATGCGTCGGACTGGTGGAGCGGCAAGACCGTGCAGTTAACCCTGACGGTACGGTCACCGGACAGCGGGATGGTTACCTCCCTTTCCGTAACCGGACGCCGGATGCTCAAGGCGTCGCGCAATCGCTGCTCCATTGAACACTCAGGCCACGGCATCAGGGTCCCGATGCTTTGCCCCAACACATGGTGAGCGCTGGCCTGGAGCAGCATTTCCCCGGCCGGATTGATGTAGGTAAGGCACAGGTCGCCGTCGAACAGCAGCACCGCGGTGACCAGATGCTCCAGTACCTTCTGCTCGAGGCGGCCGGCCAGCGGATCAGCGGAAACCATGGGTATTACCGGCTATGGATGGTGTTAGAGGCTGTCTAAAAATTAAGATACTGATTTTAGGACATAAAATCTGAAAATTTCGCGCTCGTTCCCACGCTCCAGAGACTGTGAAAGTATCACTAGATTTTCGGGTGGTGGTTAATTTTTAAATGCCAGCTTAACCAGTAGCTGGCAATAGCTCCGTATTATAGCGGTGCAGGAAGAGT
>NZ_FLUY01001398.1 GCF_900092655.1 Candidatus Thiosymbion oneisti | reverse complement strand
AGGCACCGCCAGACGAAAGGGGCGGCAACGGATAGGCCACATCTAAGGACACGGGAACCTGCTCTCTACTCTACTGGGTCAGGTCCCGGATGATTACGTAGAATTTTTTTGAAGAGATGGGGTTGCTGTGAGTACCACTGTTTGAGCGTCTGGAGAGGTGTTTTATGATGCAGGTTT
>NZ_FLUY01001189.1 GCF_900092655.1 Candidatus Thiosymbion oneisti | reverse complement strand
GGAATCCAGGGCCAGGGATGGCAAAACGGTGGAGTTCAAAGCATTAGGTCGCATTTAAATTTAACCACTACCTCTTTGCATTCTTTGCGCCCTTGCGGTTCAAAACTCTTCTGCATCACGCCTTCACAGCATTGCGAAACAGCCGTTTCTGCGGTCGGGTTGAGCGCAGTGTTAGGCGCTTTCTTCACGCAATTCTCTAATCATATCAACAAGTTCATTTGTTGACAGTTGAACATCAACTCCCGGAACATCTAGACCCGAACCTTTTTCTTCAACTGACCGCAGCTCGAACATCTGTCCATTCTTCCGTTTGATAACGACCTCAGCCTTTCGATTAGCTTCATCCATTAAATGCGCCAACCGTTGCCTAGCTGTGGTGAACGTATAAACAGTCATCTTCTATACCTCAAGAATCCTGATCTCAGCTTCCTTAGCCATCAGCTTTAGCTTCGCATCCAAGGAGAACAGGTGACATCGTTCCCTTTGAGCTAGGTCCATCATGTAAGCGTCATATGCATAAATTGAGTACTTATGCGCTATGGTAATGGCATTGATGTAGTCAATCCCCTCAAACCGAATCTTCATCTTGCTGAGCCCGTCAATGACCGCTTCCCCCTGCCCCAAATCGATTCTACGCTTCTTGAAAGCCAAACTGATTGCATTTCCCACCTCAACCGGCAACGACAGAGGCGCGAGCAACTCACAACCCTTTGTCACAGAAAGGATTACATCCCTTTCCGGCTCGTTGAATAGCACTGCAAGAACGACCGAAGTATCGACGACAAGCTTCATATGTACAATTGTACTTTCTCCTGTCCTTGCGTCAAGCGCCTGACGTCAAACATCAGCGGCGCGCACCTTTGGCGCGTCCGCTAGATGTGCATGTTAGCCATACACTATTGCTTAGTTTAATGAAATTATTCGATACGGTGTGGCAGGTTTTCCAGACCCTTTTGATTTACCTGTAGAGCTAGAACCATCGAAGCATTGCACAATACCCCAAACTCCTGGGTATTTGTTTCCGTCATGATTATGACCAAAAAGTAAGCAATCAATTTTGTTTTCAATAACCGCTTTAAATTGACGAGGCTCTTTATGGATTCCAGACTGGTCGAAGAGGACGACAGTCGGTAGCACGATGACCGATGACGAAACAGGTAGCCTTTTCTCAACAATAACAGCAAGTTATACGACGCCCCTCTGGCTTGCTGAGAAGGCAAATTTGCGCAAAATATCCTAACCAGTCTGGAATC
>NZ_FLUY01001188.1 GCF_900092655.1 Candidatus Thiosymbion oneisti | reverse complement strand
ATGACCGATGACGGAACGGGCAGTCTTTTCTCAACAACAACAGCAAGTTATACGACGCCCCTCTGGCTTGCTGAGAAGGCAAATTTGCGCAAAATATCCTAACCAGTCTGGAATC
>NZ_FLUY01000369.1 GCF_900092655.1 Candidatus Thiosymbion oneisti | reverse complement strand
GTTTTCAGTCATGATTGTTAAAACTAAAGTATATACCTGCCGTAAATGTCACAGCAAAGAGATAAAAAAACGGCCTAAATGCGTGCGGAAACCAGCAATATCATTGTAAAACCTGTGGTGCTTATGGTGTACTTGAACCCCAAAATCGCTATACGGAGGAAGAGAAAGACCTCATCATAAAAGCTTATCAAGAACGATCAAGTATGCGTGGGATCGAACGTACGCATAGGGTTTGTCGTCAAACATTGAGTGCTTGGTTAAAAGAAAAAGCGGCGGTGCTTCCTCCTCTTGAAGCGACGCTGACACCTCTTGGTCCGGAACAAACACCGGTGTTGGAAATGGA
>NZ_FLUY01000705.1 GCF_900092655.1 Candidatus Thiosymbion oneisti | reverse complement strand
TTGCTGGATACGTCGCTAAATCCAAAGCGGCGGCGGGTTTGCACTGTACCTGCCGGCACCCCCGGTTACACCAGGTAGCGTGGGTTGCTACCAATGCCGGGATAAGG
>NZ_FLUY01001179.1 GCF_900092655.1 Candidatus Thiosymbion oneisti | reverse complement strand
CATTGATTTTCGGCTGGCTCCCCACGCTCCAGCGTGGGAGCAGACCTTGTCCCGACGGAGGAGGGATCTGACGCTCCAGC
>NZ_FLUY01000868.1 GCF_900092655.1 Candidatus Thiosymbion oneisti | reverse complement strand
AACCCTCTCCCGGCGGGAGAGGGGGCATAGCGGCCAGTGCTGTTGGTCATGTTATAACTTAGATATTAACCACTACCAAAAGGCAATCTTTAAAGATTTATCACCACCAAATTTGCGTCTATTTGCGTTCATTTGCGGCAAAAATAAGCCCGTGTAGGTCGGGTAAGGCGCGCCTGCCGTGAAGTTGCATTGGCCGTGGTGATCGGCGCGCCGTCACCCGACACCGGGTGGCCACCGTGTCGGGTTGCGGCCATCCCTGGCCTTACCCGACCTACGGCCTCATCACAGGCGGGTGAGCTATTGGTGGGCACAGCCCACCCTACTGATAACTGATATAGGAAAAACGCCATGCAGCTCAGCTCCGACTCCATCACCGACGGCCAACCCATCCCGGCCGAGTTCGCCTTCTGTGTGCCCGACCCGGAGGCCCATGTCCGCCTGGGGGCAAATCGCAATCCGCACCTGGCCTGGTCCGAGCTCCCCCCCGGCACCCGATCCCTGGTGCTCATCTGTCACGACTCGGACGCACCCAGCCGCGGCGACGACGTGAATCAGGAGGGACGCCAGATACCGGCGGAGCTGCCGCGGGTGGATTTCACCCACTGGGTGCTGGTGGATCTGAGGCCGGACCGCAACGGCATCGCCGCGGGCGAGTTCTGCTCCCAGGTGACCGCCCGCGGCAAGCCGGGACCGGAAGGGCCCGACGGTATCCGGCATGGCATCAACAGCTACACCGACTGGTTCGCCGGCGATGAGGAGATGGCCGGCGACTATTACGGCTACGACGGCCCCTGCCCGCCCTGGAACGACTCCATCGTCCATCACTATCACTTCACCCTCTATGCCCTGGATCTCCTGCGCTGCCCCGTGGCAGGACGCTTCGACCGCGACCAAACACGCGCCGCCATCCGGGGCCATGTGTTGGCCCAGGCGACCATCGTCGGGACCTACGGCGTCAATCCCAAGGTCAGCCGGTCGGGTTAGGCACACATTCCAGTGCTCGGTGATACCGAGTAACATCGGTTTTGCCGCGAATGAACGCAAATCGGTCGCAATCGGCTTGTCATCATCGGGCAGTGGCTCAGTTTGAAAAATTTATGTTTGGCCGCTCATTTTCCGGCCCATTTAACGCCAGGACGCAATGGCGCCAAGACGCAAAGATTCTTTTTCTTTCTTGGCGTCCTGGCGTCCTGGCGTTTTTTCGCAATTTCCGATTTTTCGCAAACTGATCCACTACCCATCATCGACAGTCCTTGACCCGGTTGCGTTGATTTGCGGCTAAATTCGCCTCACGCAGACGGGCCGCGCCGGCGGCCAAGCCCGTAGGGCTGGAGCCTGGGAGCCAGATGAGAAAACGACGAAGCGCGCGAATCGGCGCGAATCCATTCGTGAGGATGCGCGTGATTCGTCGTTTTTTTCTTACTTTGCCGACCGGTAATGCTTAACTTAATGACATTGCACTAGTACCCCGTTTCACATGATTTTGTGGTAGGGAACGCCCTCCGTGGCGTTCCGAACAGCCTGCGGAACGGCACGGAGGCCGTCCCCTACAAATGCAAAATGGAGTGAAACGGTGTACTAGAGCGTGTTGACATTTAGCTTATCCTATCCGTCCAGGTTAGCGGAAAACCACGAATTCACACGAATCAACACGAATTAGTGTGGATTCGTGTC
>NZ_FLUY01001178.1 GCF_900092655.1 Candidatus Thiosymbion oneisti | reverse complement strand
CTGGGGTCTGCCAACATGGCGGGCATCAACCCCAGAGAAGCCTTCCGCATGGCGATTTACAAGCTCGCCGTTCAGGTTATTATGGTCCATAATCACCCCGGTGGGAATGTGACGCCTTCAATCGAAGA
>NZ_FLUY01000560.1 GCF_900092655.1 Candidatus Thiosymbion oneisti | reverse complement strand
ATCCCGAACCGAAGGGAGGGATCTTGTTCGCGCTGATTCGCGCGCTTCGTCGTTTTCTCTTCCGCATCCTGACCGACCACGACAAGCGGTCA
>NZ_FLUY01001176.1 GCF_900092655.1 Candidatus Thiosymbion oneisti | reverse complement strand
GATATTTAAATGATTTGTTGGGCACGCCGCCGTCCAAAGATGCGGTTCGCTGCCTACCTGCCCCGTCCCTGGGGCGGT
>NZ_FLUY01001013.1 GCF_900092655.1 Candidatus Thiosymbion oneisti | reverse complement strand
GGCTTACGCACCCAATGACCAGCTGTCGGCAACGGTCAGAGCAGACGCCTTGTGGGCCGCACCGGATAACGCCGGACCGCCGGCA
>NZ_FLUY01000329.1 GCF_900092655.1 Candidatus Thiosymbion oneisti | reverse complement strand
ATTGTCCCAGCACGCTAGTCCAAAACTATGCACTTTAGTGCAAGGCTTTAGCTGCTACACAGGTATGCTACAATTAGCTAATGAGTGAT
>NZ_FLUY01000777.1 GCF_900092655.1 Candidatus Thiosymbion oneisti | reverse complement strand
TCAGTCAGGCTGAGTTTTCTCGTTCCCAGGCGCTGCGTGGGAACCAGAGACCGGGAGCGGGGCTTTTGCGACACCCTTAAGTTAGCTGCTGACCGCTTGTCGTGGTCGATCAGGATGCGGAAAAGAAAACGACGAATCGGCGCGCATCCATCCGCGCCGATTCGCGTGATTCGTCGTTTTTCCTCTTTTTCGCTGACCGGTAACGCTTAACTTAATGGCATTGGGTTCAAACGTAAGCGTTCGGACTCCCGCTGTTTTTGCCATCCATGGTGCCTGGATTCCGGCAATCCCTGCCGGAATGATGAGATGGGGCTGAACGATCACGTTCAACCTTCCTTTCAATACACGCGGGGCCAAGCTCACAGGCTATAGTACATATCGAACTCGAGCGGGTGGGTCGTCATACGCAGCGTGGTCACCTCTTCCATCTTCAGGTCGATATAGCCGTCGATGAGGTCATCGCTGAATACCCCGCCTGCGGTGAGGAAGTCCCGATCCTTGTCCAGCGCATCCAGGGCCTGGTCCAACGCATAGCAGACCTGGGCGATGCCCTTCTCCTCCTCGGGCGGTAGGTCGTAGAGGTCCTTGTCCATGGGATCGCCGGGGTGGATCTTGTTCAGAATCCCGTCCAGACCGGCCATCATCATGGCGGAGAAGGAGAGGTAGGGGTTGCCGGTGGAATCCGGGAACCGGACCTCGATGCGCCGGGCCTTGGGGTTGGCGACATGGGGGATACGGACCGCGGCCGAGCGGTTACGTGCCGAGTAGGCCAGCATGACCGGTGCCTCGAAGCCGGGTACGAGACGCTTATAGGAGTTGGTCGAGGCGTTGGTGAAGGCATTGAGGGTGCGGGCATGCTTGATGATGCCACCGATGTAGTAGAGCGCCGTCTCGGAGAGGCCGCCGTACTTGTCGCCCGAGAAGATATTCTGTCCGTCCTTGCCCAAGGATTGGTGCACATGCATCCCATTACCATTGTCGCCCACCAGGGGCTTGGGCATGAAAGTAGCGGTCTTGCCGTAGGCATGGGCCACGTTCCAGACCACATACTTTAAGATCTGATTCCAGTCCGCGCGTTTGACCAGGGTAGCGAATTTGGTGCCGATCTCGCATTGACCGGCGGTGGCGACCTCGTGGTGGTGGACCTCGGTGGTCACACCCATCTCCTCCATGGCCAAACACATGGCGGAGCGTATGTCATTCAGGGAATCCACCGGCGGGACGGGGAAATAGCCGCCTTTGGTCCCCGGACGGTGACCGATGTTCCCATCCTCATAGACCCGCTCGGAGTTCCACTCGGCCTCTTCGGAGTCGACCTTGTAGAAGGCGCCGCTCATGTCGGCGCCCCAACGCACGTCATCCAGTACGAAGAACTCGGGCTCCGGGCCGAAATAGGCGGCGTCGGCGATCCCGGTGGATTTGAGGTAGGCCTCGGCGCGCTTAGCCAGGGAGCGGGGGTCACGCTCATAGCCCTGCATGGTGGAGGGCTCGAGGATATCGCAGCGGATGATCAGCTGGCTTTCCTCGGAGAAAGGGTCCAGGGTCTCGGTGCCGACCTCCGGCATCAGCACCATATCCGACTCCTGAATGCCCTTCCAGCCGGCAATCGATGAACCGTCGAACATCTTGCCGTCCGTGAAGAAGTCCTCGTCGATAACGCCGGCCGGCAGGGTAACATGCTGTTCCTTACCGCGGGTATCGGTAAAGCGAAGATCCACGAACTTCACTTCCTCTTGTTTGATCTTCTCTAACACACTGGATGACATGCACTTATCTCCGCTGGTTGCTGTTTCAAGGGCACCTCGAGAACCTCTAAAGTGCCCACCTGGGGTAAGCATACCCCATCATATTCGGTTCGAGATTCCCTTGAAAGATGCGGGCACTCGCCTTGTCGGGTGTCTGTACGCAATGATCGTGCCAGAACATCCGTGCCGGCAGGGGAATTTTTACCCCCCAGAGGCGCGCCGGGCATGCGCAAGCTGGATTTTCCCATAGGAAAACACAGCTCAAACCCGGTGTTCCTTGCGCCCGCGGTGGTAGAGGTAAAAGAGAAACCTACGCGGGCTTTGGCTTCCAGCTCATCCATGCGGTTCGCGGTCGGGATTAGGGGCTGTTGACATAATTGTCGTGCCGACCGCTAATCGGACAAGATTAACAGGATGACTCAGGATTAACAGGATTATTTTGTGAATAGGCAATTATAACATCCTGTTAATCCTGGAAATCCTGTTAATCCTGTACCATTAGGAGGCAAGCCCGGAGATTAGGGCTCAATGCCATTAAGTTAAGCGTCACCGGCGCCGTTTGTGATTGGTTGATCCCTGTTTTCGTTCGCCCTCTCCCCA
>NZ_FLUY01000765.1 GCF_900092655.1 Candidatus Thiosymbion oneisti | reverse complement strand
CCCTCTCCCGGAGGGAGAGGGGGTATAGCGGCCAGTGCCGTTGGTCATGTTACAACTTAGATATTAACCACTACCGAAAAATCTAAAGCTGGATCTCATGATGGTGCAGGGGGTAGCCCTGATCCCGGTAATACACGTAGCGTTTTCTACCGGTTTCGCGCACGTTCGAGTCTTGGTCGATCAGCTCGCAGAGGCGCTCGAAGCGCTCGAAGAAGGCGGGTACTTCCAGGGAGAGGTTGATCAGTACCTGGTTCTCTTCGCCTGGATCCTCACCGTAGCCGATCAGGATCGGTGTGAGCGCGCGGTCGCTGTCGTTCACCAGCCCATGGGGGAGAAAGCTTTGCTGCCGGAAGGTCCAGAGCAAACGGTCGAGGTGGCGCGCCTGTTCGCGGTCCGGGACCTGAATGAGGGTACGTTGTCCGGTCCCGTAGATGCGCTCTACCAGGCGGCAGGCGAGGAGGAAGCGGTCACCGCGACTCGGTTCCTTGAGGGAATAGAAATCGATGCGGGTCATTTGAGTTGGCCGCTGCGCTTGAGGATGAGCTCGGTCAGCAGGGATACCGGCCGCCCGGTGGCGCCCTTCTTCTTGCCGCTGCGCCAGGCGATGCCGGCGATGTCCAGGTGCGCCCAGGGGTATTGCTTGGTGTAGCGCGCGAGGAAGCAGGCGGCGGTGATGGCACCGCCCCAGCGGCTGTTGCCGATGTTGGCCATATCGGCGAAATTGCTGTCGAGTTCTTCCTGGTAGTCGTCCCACAGGGGCAGGCGCCAGGCACGGTCGCCGGCGGCCTCGCCTGCGGTGAGGATTTCCGCCGCCAGCTGCTCGTTCTGGGTGAATAGACCGCTTGGATGCTTGCCGAGGGCGACGGCGCAGGCGCCAGTGAGGGTCGCCATGTCGATCACCACGTCAGGCTCGAAACGCTCACAGTAGGTCAGGGCATCGCACAGAATGAGTCGGCCCTCCGCATCCGTGTTCAGGATCTCGATGGTCTGGCCTGACAGGCTGGTGACGATGTCCCCCGGCTTGTTGGCGTCACCATCCGGCAGGTTCTCGGAGGCCGGGACGACCCCGACCAGGTTGAGGGGAAGCGCCAGCTCCAGGGCGCCGAGCATGGCCCCGAAGACGCTCGCCCCGCCGCACATGTCGAATTTCATCTCGTCCATGTCGGAGGCGGGCTTGATCGAGATCCCGCCGGCGTCGAAGGTGAGACCCTTGCCGACCAGGACCACCGGCTTGGCGTCTTGCGCGCCGCCCCGATACTCCATCAGGATGAGCTTGGCGGGCTGGCGACTGCCGCGGGAGACCGAAAGCAGGGCGCCCATGCCGAGCGCTTCTAAGTCTTTTTCTTCGAGGATCTCTACCCGCAGCTCGGGGTAGTCCTTGCCCAGATCGATGGCCTTATCCGCAAGGTATGCGGGTGTGCAGATGTTACCCGGTAGATTACTCAGGTCCTTCGCCAAGGCGACCCCCCGGGCGATGGCGCCGCCGTGGCGGACTGCTTCTTGGGCGGTCTGAGTGTCCTGTTTCTCCGCTACCCAGAGATCGAGGCGCTTGAGTGGAAAGCGCGGGGACTTTTTCTCTTGCTTGGTCCGGTCATAGTGGTAGACGCTGTCGGCACAGGTGGTCACGGCGTCGCGCACCGTGCGATAGCGGGTCATGCCTGCGGGGATGACCTCCGGCAGGGTACACAGGGCCGTAGTGATACGGGTGTCGTTGAGCAGGGTCACCGCAGCCGCCAGGGCCTTGCGATAGCTGCGGCGGTTGAATTCCTTGCGTTTGCCGCAGCCGATCAGGAGGACCCGCTCGCAACTGACGCCGGGTATGCCGTAGAGCATCAGGGTCCGGCCGGTCTCGCCGTCCATGTCGCCTTTGCGCAGGATATCGCTCAGATGGCCGCCGCTGGCCTTGTCGATGGCCTCGGCGGGTTCGGAAAGCTTGTGTTTCTCGAACACCCCGAGGATCAGACAGGGGGTCTTTTGTCCGGTCAAGTCGCCGCGTTTGATCTTGAATTCCATGGTTACTCCATCGGCTATGAGGACAGATCAGGATCCACCCGCCAGCCGGGATCAGAGAGGCAGTGATAAGATACGCGCTGGTGAGAAGTCTACAAGATTCCGGCGGTAACGGCAGCTACGGGTCGCTGGGACCTATTGACATTTGGGAATTCTCGTTTGCCGCAAATGAACTCAAACCGGTCGAAATCGGCTCACCATCATCGAGGGCCTTTCACCTCGTTATATTTATTTGCGTCCATTGGCGTTGATTTGCGGCGAACGCTTCCGTGAAGATCCTCGATCGCTATCTGGCCGGTGCCGTCATCATCGGCACGCTTGTGACCCTGGGGGTGCTGTTGCCGTTAATGGGGTTTTTCCTCCTTGCCGACGAGATGGACGAGGTGGGAGAAAACGGCTATCAGCTCGCGGATGCCTTGCTGTTCGTGGCCCTGATCATGCCGCGGCATACCTATCAGCTCTTTCCGATCGCGACCCTGATCGGCGCCCTCGTAGGCCTGGGCTCTCTGGCGAGTCGCTCGGAACTGGTCGCCATACGGGCGGCGGGGGTATCGATCGGGTACATCGTCTATGCCGCAATCAAGGGGGGGCTCCTGCTGGCGTTGGTCGCCGTGGCGGTAGGCGAGGGAGTCGCGCCGATTGCGGAGCAGAAGGCGCTGCAATGGCGTTCCGAGGCCCAGTCCGGCCAGGTTACGCTCAAATCGGAGCATGGATTCTGGGCCCGGGATGGTCGTGCCTACATCTATATTCAGGAGATCCTGTCCGGCGCGCAGCTGCGCGACATCCATATCTACGAGTTCGACGAGGAACGGCATCTGAGCCGGGTGACGCGCGCCGAGCATGCCGGATATGTAAAGGGAAGCTGGATACTGCAGGGGATCTTCCGCAGCACGATCGACAATGAGCGCATCAAGACCAGTCACCTTGCCCAGGCCGACTGGAATTCACTGCTGGACCCGGGATTGTTGAAGATTATCGTCGTCGAACCCCATGTGCTCCCGATCTGGGGGCTGCTGCGGTATGTCCGGTATATGGCGGCAAACGGTCAGGACGCCCGCCCCTACGAGGTGGTCTTCTGGGGTAAGGCGATCCATCCTTTTTTGATTCCGGCCATGATCTTCGTCTCCATTCCCATTTTGGTCGGTTCGGCGCGCACCAGCGGTTTTGGGGCGCGCATGCTCTTGGGTGTGGTGGTGGGTATCGCCTTCTATCTGGTCAGCCGCACCTTCGCTTATTTCGCGCTCCTGTATGGAATGAACCCCCTGGTTGCGACCCTGATTCCGCCCCTTGCGTTCCTTGCGGTTGCCTTTTGGGTATTGAAGCGGGCCGGGTAGCGGCAATTGCGACTTCTGCAGCGGTGGGGGAGAGAACAGGGCGGACGCTTTCAGCTACCGGTCACTGGAAGCTGGTGACTGGAAGCTGGTAGCTGGTAGCCGGCGACTGGCGCGGTGCAGCCGGCGGATTGCGTCCGTCCATGGCCTTATCCGCCCTACGGGAGGCAGCCGGCGACTGGTAGCTGGCAGCTGGCGACTGATAAGCCGCAAAGGTTTCCTGTCCTGAAACTGTCTGAACCGGTTGGTTTTCACCGACGCGCTACTTATGCTGTCGAGATGATGGACGAGTGTAACAAATCCGCAATTGCACGGCGGTTTCGTGGATTCCTGCCGGTGGTGGTGGATGTGGAAACGGGGGGGTTCGACCCCCAGCAACATGCCTTGCTGGAGATAGCGGCCAGTATCATTCACATGGACGACGATGGCCTGCTGGTACCTGCCCCGACCCTGTCCTGTCACGTGCTGCCGTTCATCGGTGCCGAGATAGATCCACGGGCGCTGGCCTTCAACGGTATCGACCCGGATCATCCGTTCCGCGACGCGGTTCCGGAACGGGAGGCACTCACCCGTATTCTCACCCCCATCCGCAATGCGGTGAAGTCGTCCGGGTGTAACCGCGCTATCCTGGTCGGGCACAATGCTGCCTTTGATCTGGGATTCATCAAGGCCGCCGTAGAGCGCACCAACTTCAAGCGCAGCCCGTTCCACGCCTTCAGCGTCTTCGATACCGTGTCCCTGGCAGGGCTTGCCTATGGGCAGACGGTCCTGGCCCAAGCCGCTCAGGCGGCGGGCCTGGGCTGGAAGAGCAGCGCGGCACACACGGCCATCTATGACGTGGAGCAGACGGCCAGGCTATTCTGCGGGATCGTCAACCGGTGGCGGGAGCTGGATCCGGATCGCCCGTGGGAGACAGCCCAGTCTCCCTGATTGACTGTAGGGTCCGCTGTGCGGACCGCTGGGATGTTGCGGCCATCCAGCCTGTGAAAACCGTTGGTCAGTGCAGATAACAACCAGAAAGAGAACCACGGATGAACACGGATCGACACGGATGG
>NZ_FLUY01001170.1 GCF_900092655.1 Candidatus Thiosymbion oneisti | reverse complement strand
GGCGCCAAGACGCAAAGTTTCTTTGTTCTTTCTTTGCGGCTTGGCGTCCTTGCGTCATTGCGTTTTTTCGCAATTTCCGTT
>NZ_FLUY01001449.1 GCF_900092655.1 Candidatus Thiosymbion oneisti | reverse complement strand
ATCTGGCTCGACCGCTGGTTTACCCTTTACTACCACCAACGGCGAATTCTTTCACAATCTCTCCAGCGTGGGAGCAAGCTTGT
>NZ_FLUY01001169.1 GCF_900092655.1 Candidatus Thiosymbion oneisti | reverse complement strand
CGCATGATGCGCTCGACGCGGTGCAGGAAGGCGTGAGGGACGGACTGAACAGCGTGTACGATGCCGATCTCAAAGGCTACGTTGATGGCGTGTGCCGCGTGGCGGATCGGCGACGGAGCGGTGCTCAAGCTGATGCGTCAGAGGCTACGGGCACCACTCATGGAAGAACCGAACAGACTGGCCGCTGACGCCACCGTTTTTGCGACACCCTCTGAATAGGTGAGGCAGGAACATTACCCGAAGTTACACGATAACCGGCCGCCAAGATTCCCAAAGGGCTCCCAAATCGAAGCTCACAGCCTCGAACGGTGGTATGGCAACCTGATCGGCATCGGCAAAACGACCGGTCTCGATCCAGGTGCCGGCATCGAGTCGATAGGTCTCCAGAGTGCACTTAGCCGGATCGATCAGCCATATGTACTGCACCTCATAGTAGGCATACAGCGGCATCTTGATCTCACGATCCCTACTCGCCGTGGACGGAGACCGAATCTCACATACCCAATCGGGAACCACCTCGAAGCGCTGATCCTTCGGCAGACGAGGCATCCGCTCACGTCGCCAACCGGCCAGATCCGGTACTGCCACCTCTACATTCCGCACGAAGTGCACTTCCGGCTCGACAAGAATCCACCAGCCGCCGGGTCCTCCATCACCAATCTGGAAAGGATTGAGTAATTTGGCACCCAGCACGGAGCCGGCGT
>NZ_FLUY01001678.1 GCF_900092655.1 Candidatus Thiosymbion oneisti | reverse complement strand
GGAGGTAACCGCGAAGAGTGACGAGAAGCGTAGTGAAGCCCAAGGTGGAAGCCGCGAGGCGAAGCTGGAGGACGGGTGGAGCCAGGACACGAGCGTAGG
>NZ_FLUY01000070.1 GCF_900092655.1 Candidatus Thiosymbion oneisti | reverse complement strand
AGAGAATCCATCTGAAGATGGAGGTTTTTAACCTCTATCCGCCTTCGGCGGACTGAAGTTTTTTAGAGACTATAAAAAGTTCCGTGGGCGTCTGAGATATTCATAAGGAAAATTGGTGCCTCTCAACCACTATGCACTGAAAGTGCATAGGTTGCTTCTGGACTGAAGGTCCTGTAGATACTCTGTTCCGCTGCATCCCAAAAAAATCACTCCGGTGCATAAATTGGACTAATCAGGGAACCGTTTCGGCCGGCGAGTAGAAACGGCTGCTATCGAAAGGCCTGCGATTTTTGAGCATGGCCTGGATGGCGAGCAAGAGCTTACGCATGACGGCACAGACGGCCTGGATCTTCTTGAGGCCGCGGGTGTCGATGAGATGGTGGTAGTAAGCCGTGAATTGGGATCGTGCTGTGAACCGCTGAGCGCGGGCATGTAAAGGGCGATCCGAAAGCGGCATGAAGTTGGTTCTTGGTTTGGGTTCGCCGCTGGTTGAGGGCGGCGATGCGGCGGGCACCAGCGCGGATAGCGAGTGCCAAGTCGTCGGGGCGTTGCCAGCGCTCGAAGGGCCTGCGTTGGACGAACGCGGCCAGGCTGGCGGCATCGGTCTTGGCGAAGCGGGCGGGGAGCCAATCGACGCACAGGCTCGAGGCCTCAGGGCGGAACGACTTCCCAGGTCTCGCCATCAAATCCCTTTATACCTCATCCATGGTTTTCCCTTAGAAACAGAACATACAAGGGCGGACTAAGCTTGCGCTATTCGCCGGATGCCAGCCACCTCCGTCGGGTGGTGGCTATCCCTGGCCTGACCCGATCGACGGGCTGCCACCCGGCGGGTGACGGCGTGCCCACCACCGCGGCAAGCGCAGTGCCTAGCGCACGCGCCTGACCCGCCCTACGGGCTCCGCAGTTCATCAGCTACCAGCGGCTGGCAGCTGGCGACTGGTAGCTGGTGACTGGGAACCGGAAACAACCTACTCGCCTCGCAGGTAGAACATGGGAGTCAGAGGAAGCTGTCTTTGCTCTGAGCCCGAAACCTGGCCTCTTGCGTGGTGATCAGTCCCTCCCGCAGGAGGCCCTGAAGGTCTTGGTCCAGGGTCTGCATACCGAAGGCTTGTCCGGTCTGGATCGACGAGTAGAGCTGGGCCACCTTGTTCTCACGGATCAGGTTACGGGTGGCCGGGGTGCCGATCATGATCTCGTAGGCGGCGATACGCCCACCATCGATCTTCTTGAGCAGGGTTTGTGAAATCACCGCGCGCAGGGATTCCGAGAGCAAGGAGCGCGTCATGTCCTTCTCCCCCGCGGGGAAGACATCGATAATGCGGTCGATGGTCTTGGCAGCGGAGCTGGTGTGTAGGGTCGCAAACACTAGGTGCCCGGTCTCCGCCGCCGTGAGTGCCAGCCGAATGGTCTCCAGATCCCGCATCTCGCCCACCAGGATGATGTCCGGGTCCTCACGCAGGGCCGACCGCAGGGCCGCGCTGAAGCCCAGGGTATCCTTATGGACCTCGCGCTGGTTGACGAGACACTTTTTGCTGCTGTGAACAAACTCGATGGGATCTTCGATGGTCAGGATATGCGCGGAGTGGCGGTGGTTGAGGTGATCGATCATGGCGGCCAAGGTGGTCGACTTGCCCGAGCCGGTGGGGCCGGTCACCAATACCAGGCCGTGCGGCACGTCGATGATCTTCTCGAACACCTTGGGCGCGCCCAGTTCCTCGAGTGTCAGCACTTTTAAAGGAATAACGCGAAAGACGGCTGCCGCCCCGCGCTGCTGGTGGAAGGCGTTGACGCGGAAGCGTGCAAGGCCCTCGATCTCGAAGGAGAAATCGACCTCCAATAGCTCCTCGTAATCCCGACGCTGCCGGTCGTTCATACTATTCTGGACCAACGCGTGGACGATGGGGTGCTTCAGAGGGGGCAGGTCGATGGGGCGCAGGTCTCCGTCGCCCCGGATCATGGGCGGCAGTCCGGCGGAGAGATGCAGGTCGGAAGCCTTGTTCTCAACGCTGAAGGTGAGCAGTTCGATGATATTCACTCGGCAGTCCTCAAAAGGCCCATTTGAACCGCAAAGGCGCAAAGAGATTGTGGTTCAAGCACTCATCATATATCCGCAGATTACGCCGATTATTTCGTTTTTCATCTGCGAAAATCTGCATAATCTGTGGATAAAAAAACGGAAGCGTTAGCCGCAAATCAAACCGATGTTATCAGTGCTTCGGCACGGCTGTACCAGGTCTTGCGCGTTCGGGGCACGTATCTTCCGCACTATCTATAGGTGATGGGTGTAGCCGCAAGCTGCCTGTGAGCTGGCCTACGTTGATGAGCCCGTGGCGGTCCAGGTAGGCGCAGATCCCTTGGTTGACGGCGGGGAGCAGCAGCGGATCGTAGAACAGGGCGGTGCCGATTCCTACCGCGCTGGCGCCGGTGATCAGGAACTCGAGGGCGTCTTCGGCGCCGGCGACGCCACCCTGGCCGATGATGGGAACCCCGTGCTCGCGGCAGACCTGATAGACCTGGTGCACCTTTAAGAGGGCGATGGGCTTGATGGCCGGCCCGGACAGCCCCCCCTGATTGTTGCCGATGACCGGAGTTCGCGCTTCGCTGTCGATCGCCATGCCCATCAGGGTATTGATAACGGCGAAGGCGTCCGAGCCCGCCTCCAGGCAGGCCCTGGCGTTCGCGGCGATGTCGGTCTGATTCGGTGAGAGCTTGGTGATCAGGGGCTTGGTGGTAGCGGCCCGGCAGGCGGCGACCACCTGTGCCGACAGCTTCCGGTCATTACCGAAGGCTACACCACCCGCCTTGACATTGGGACAGGAGATGTTGATCTCGATGGCGTCGATGGGAGAGTCATCGAAGCGGCGGGTGACCTCATAATATTCCTCGACCGTGGTGCCTGAGACGTTGGCAATAAACCGTGTTTCGGTAAAGTCGAGGGTAGGTAGGATCTGCTCCACCACATGATCGACGCCGGGGTTCTGCAAGCCGATGGCGTTCAACATGCCACTCGCGGTTTCGCAGATCCTGTGCGGAGGGTTCCCTAGCCGGGGCTCCAGCGTGGTTCCCTTGAGGCATAGGGCCCCGGCATCCCGATTCGAGAATCCCTTGACACGCGTATACTCCGCACCGAAACCGACACACCCGGACAGCAATACCAGGGGGGTGTCGAAGCGCAATCCGCAAAAATCGATCACCAGCCGGGGATCATTCACCCGAGTACACCTGTGTACAAATGAGAATTCTTTTTTGCCGCCAATGAACGCAAATCGGTCGAGATTAGCTCGTCATCATCGACGCTGCTTGGCCTATTAACATTGATTTGCGTCGTTTGCGTTTATTTGCGGCTAAATTTTCCATGGAGTTCCTGCCAGCTCAATGTTATCGGTCGTTGAGAGCATCCGTACTAGGGGGTTAGATATTCGACTTCTCGGGGACTTCTTTAACATCAGGTCAACTCGGCCTTGCTGCTGCGCATGAGGAGGCTGCGGGTTGCCTGCTCCGGCGTGCGGCCCTCGTACAGCACGCCGAACACCTGGCTACAGATGGGCATCTCCACCCCCAACCGGTGGGCGATGGTATTGATGGCACGGGTTGTTATCACGCCTTCCACTTCTTGGCCGATCTCGCGCTTGGCCTCCTCGACGCTCAGTCCCTGCGCCAGGGCCAGGCCTAGGCGGCGGTTTCGGGACTGGTCGTCGGTGCAGGTAAGGACCAAATCCCCGAGCCCGGCGAGGCCCATGAAGGTGTCCCGCCTGCCGCCCAGCCCGGTGCCGAGCCGAATCAGCTCCACCAGTCCGCGCGTGATCAGGGCGGCCCTGGTGTTGGCCCCGAAGCCGAGACCGTCGGCAATGCCCGCGGCGATTGCCAGTACATTCTTGGCCGCGCCACCCACCTGAACGCCGACCAGATCGTCGCCGGTGTAGGCCCGAAAGTGGTCGTTATGCAGATAGCCGGCTATGCGCTGCGCGTGTTCCGGTCTCCGGGAGGCCACGGTGACCGCCGTGGGCAACCCCTTGGCCACCTCTTGCGCAAAGCTGGGGCCGGAGACGACAGCCAGATCCCGGGACCCTAGGATTTCTTCCGCGACCTGATGCAGGAGCCGCCCGGTGTGGGGCTCGAATCCCTTGGTGGCCCAGGTAATGCCGAGTCCCTCCGGCAGTCGGTCGGGGAGCCGGCGCAACACAGCGGCGAAGGCGTGGCTGGGAATGACGACCAGGAGCTCGCTGACCCCCTCCAAGGCATCAGTGAGCTCCGCTACGGGCTGCAGCGTCGGCGGCAGCGGAAACCCAGGCAGATAACGGCGATTTTCGCCGTCGCGATCCAAGGCCAGAATCTGCTCCGGCGCATAATCCCAGATCCGCACGCGGTGGCCGTTGCGACACAGCAGCAATGCGAGCGCCGTACCCCAAGAGCCGGCGCCCAGGACCGCGAGCGCGGGAGCGAAGGTCTGACTCAATGCGAAGTCGGGGCGGGATCACCCTTGGCCTGATCCGCCATCTGTTGCTGATGCTGGGCGAATAGGGCGTCGAAATTGACCGGCTGCAGCACCAGCTGCGGGAAGCTGCCCTTGGTGACCAGATCGGAGACGACCTCACGGACATAGGGAAACAGCAGATTGGGGCAGTAGGCCCCGAGCAGATGGGCAAGCTCCGGGTCCGGGAACCCCTGAATCCCGAACAGGCCCGCCAGATGGACTTCCACGATCGAGGCCGTCTGGTCGGCGAGCTTGGTAGTGGCGGTGACCGACAGGATGACCTCGAAGGTGTCTGCGTCGAGCTTGTTCGCCTGGGTATTCATGTTGAGCTCGAGCTTGGGTTGCCACTCCTGGCGGAAGATGTGGGGGGCATTCGGCGCTTCGTAGGAAAGGTCTTTGGTGTAGATGCGGTGCACCACGAACTGCCTTTCGTTTTGCTGTTCGTTCTCGGTCATCGGCGATCATCCGGTTGCGGTTGAAAGGGAGCCCGGCTGGGTTTTTAAGACCTTGCCATCAGTGCTTCTTCTTAGACAAGGGCAGATTGGCATTCTGCCAGGCCAGGACCCCCCCGCGCAGGTTATGCACATTCTCGAAGCCCTCCTTGCGCAGCTGTTGGCAGGCCATCGCTGACTGGGAGCCGGAGCGGCAAGCGACCAGGATGGGTCGCTCCTTGTGCTTCTGCAGGGTCCCGATTTGTTTTTTGAAACCGTTCATGGGGAGGTTGAGCGCATTGATGATGTGCCCCTGGGTGAAATCGGCCGCTGGCCGCACGTCTACCACCAAGGCGTCCTTGTGATTGATGAGCTCCGTCGCCCCGGCCGGATCCACCGAACCCCGCCCACTGACGAGTAGGTTGTGGATCAACAAAGCGATAATTACTGCCAGTACCGCGAAGAGCTCCCAGTGGTTACCGATAAACTCGATCAGTTGTTGCGGCTGCATGTGGGATACGACGAGAAATTTCCGGGACCGGGCCACGCCGGCGTCAGGTATGAACCACCCGCGGCGGATAAGACCAATCGGGGATGCTAAGTATAAGGCCCTGCGGGACGCGAGTCATCTTTCCCCGGTCAGGACAAGGTGGGTACGGAGCAAGGGCTTCCGGTTATCAGTCACCGGCTTCCGCATTCTTGACCACAGGGGTGTCTGGGTCGAGCCGCAGCTCCTTGATCTTGCGGGTCAGGGTATTCCTACCCCAACCCAGCAGACGCGCGGCTTCTTGGCGCCGACCACTGGTATGCTCCAAGGCCGTCTCGATGAGGATCTGCTCGAATACGGGGAGTGCTTTGTCCAGCAGGGCGGTCTGGCCCTGCCGGAGTCCATTGCGGGTCCACCGGCGCAGGGAGACCTGCCATGGATCGTCTGCCGCCTTCCCGGCTCCCACACCCACCAGCTCGGGAGGCAGATCCTCCGCATGGATCTCTTTGCTGGAGGCCATCACCGTCAACCAGCGCGCTGTGTTCTCGAGTTGACGCACATTGCCTTGCCATTCGAGGCCACTGAGCCTCTCCTCAGCACTCGGTAGTAAGACCTTGGGCTCGCAATCCAGCTCGGCGGCGGCGCGGGAAAGGAAGTGTCGCATCAACAACGGGATATCCTCGCGGCGCTCGCGCAATGCCGGCAGCCGGATCCGGATGACGTTCAGGCGGTGAAACAGATCCTCACGAAAGCGTCCGGTTTGAACCTGCTGCTCAAGATTCTGGTGCGTGGCAGCGATGATTCGCACATCGACCCTGACCGGAGAGGTACCACCGACCCGGTAGAATTCCCCGTCCGCGAGGACGCGCAGTAATCTCGTCTGCAGCTCCGCCGGCATATCGCCGATCTCATCCAAGAACAGGGTGCCACCATGGGCCTGCTCGAAGCGTCCCTGGCGTTTGCCTTGGGCCCCGGTGAAGGCGCCGCGTTCATGGCCGAACAGCTCGGATTCCAGGAGATCATGGGGAATCGCCGCCATATTCAATGCGATGCAGGGCTGATCGGACCTGGGGCTATGGCGGTGCAAGGCCCGTGCAACCAGCTCTTTCCCGGTCCCGGACTCGCCGTTGATCAGTACGGTGATATGCGAACGCGCCAGCCGCCCGATGGCGCGAAACACCGTCTGCATCGCCGGTGCCTTACCGATGATATCCGGCATCCGGTCGAGGGGCTTACCAGCTATGTCATCGCCATCCGGGTGGCGGCGACAGGCACGTCGGATCTGATCCGTCGCCTCGTCAAGATCGAAGGGTTTGGGCAGATACTCGAAGGCCCCGCCGTCAAAGGCGGAAACGGCACTGTTGAGATCGGAGTGCGCCGTCATAATGATGACCGGCAGGTCGGGATGCTCGGACGTCAATTGTCGTAACAGGTCCAGACCGTCGATACCAGGCATCCGTATATCGGAGACGATGACATCCGGCCGCTTGCGGCGGAGGGATTCCATGATACCGACGCCGTTTGAGAAGCTCGTCACCGCCATGCCTGCCTTGGTCAGGGCCCGCTCCAACACCCAACGGATGGATCGATCGTCGTCGATTACCCACACCATCGACCTTCTAGTGTAGTGCGCCATTCTGTTTGGAACTTAAGCGGCGATTGGCGCGAACCACCTTCTCCAGGATGTCGCTGGCCTTGGCGGTCCAGATAAACGGCTTGGGATTCTGGTTGTGTTCGGCGATATAGCCTTCGATACTCTGGATCAGTTCAGGCACGCTGATGAATACTCCGCGGCGCAGCTGCCGGGTCGTCAGATCGCGGAAGAAGCGTTCGACCATGTTCAACCAGGAGGCAGAGGTGGGCGTGAAGTGCAGCTGGAAACGCGGGTGCTTTTCCAGCCAGGCCTTGACATGCGGGTGCTTATGGGTGGAGTAGTTATCGCAGATCAGGTGCAGGCTCTTGTCCTGGGGCGTACTGCGCTCGATCTGGCGCAGGAACTTCAACCATTCAAGATGACGATGGCGTGCCTGACAGTGGCCGATGACGGTTCCATCGAGCACATTGAGAGCGGCAAACAAAGTTGTCGTCCCGTGGCGTTTGTAGTCGTGGGTCATCGTTGCCGCACGCCCCTTTTTCAACGGCAAGCCCGGCTGGGTGCGATCCAGGGCCTGCACCTGGCTTTTCTCGTCACAGCACAGCACCAGCGCGTGCTCGGGCGGGTTCAGATACAACCCGACGATGTCCTCGAGCTTTTCGATAAAGTGCGGGTCGCGCGAGACCTTGAAGGTTTCAACCCGGTGTGGTTTGAGCCCGTGAGCTCGCCACACCCGGCGAATGCTGGAGGCACTCACCCCGGTTGCCGCGGCCAGCGTGCGCGTGCTCCAGTGCGTGGCCCCCGGCGGCTTCGTCTGTGTCGTCAGACGAACGATCTCGTGCCTATCAACTCGCCGCGGGCGTCCACCGCGCGGGCGATCTTGGACAATCGCCGCCAAGCCGCCTTCGGCATAGCGGGAG
Source organism: Candidatus Thiosymbion oneisti (assembly GCF_900092655.1). Classification (GTDB taxonomy): domain Bacteria; phylum Pseudomonadota; class Gammaproteobacteria; order Chromatiales; family Chromatiaceae; genus Thiosymbion; species Thiosymbion oneisti. The sequence continues at coordinate 271 of NZ_FLUY01000070.1, read as the reverse complement.
CGCCAGCGACCGACCGACACCCGACCCACTCCAAGTCGATCAGCGATCTGCCCGTTGGTCAAGTCGTCCGCCGCCAGCAGCACCATAGCTGCACGCCGTGCCTCGCGCACACTGACGGTATTGGAGTTGGCCATTCGCTTCAGCCGCTTGCGCGCTTCGGGCGTCAAATTGATTACCGGCGCCATTCGCATTCCCTGCCTCCTGTCTGCATCGGCTCTCTACAATGGACAGGTGGCAGCTCTGTTAGTTCCACTATTTATAGCGCACTACA
>NZ_FLUY01000695.1 GCF_900092655.1 Candidatus Thiosymbion oneisti | reverse complement strand
TGCGCGCGGCGAACCGAGATTTCGTTGTGTTGTGCCGCGAGCTGGATCTGGTGGGTGGAGAAACCATCGGCATCGACGGCTCGTTTTTCCATGCCAGCGCCAGTGACGCCAGCATCACAACCAAGAAGCGCTTGGAAGCGGAGTTGAAGCAGCTCGAACGTGAGCTGGCGGCCTATACGCAAGACTTGGATGCCAACGATGCGCGGGAAACCGATGTGAGCGAGGCGTTGGGTGAAGCCCCCGCGCTGGCCCGCAAGCTGGAAGCACTCAAGGA
>NZ_FLUY01001166.1 GCF_900092655.1 Candidatus Thiosymbion oneisti | reverse complement strand
GGCTGAGTTTCTCTGGATCGTCGGTTGTGCCCATAACCTTCACCAGACGCAAGGCACCCGCCTGTGCCTGCTCGGCCGGCAGCTGCTCGCCTAATTCCCCCAGCGCCTCACCGAGCCAGCTGAGCTGCTGCGGATCGGTGGTCGTGCCCATGACTTTTACCAGGTGCGACGCAACCGATTGTGCCTGCTTGGCCGGCAGCCGCTCGCCCAATTTGCCCAGCGCCTCAACGAGCTGGCTGAGTTTCTCTGGATCGTCGGTTGTGCCCATAACCTTCACCAGACGCAAGGCACCCGCCTGTGCCTGCTCGGCC
>NZ_FLUY01001164.1 GCF_900092655.1 Candidatus Thiosymbion oneisti | reverse complement strand
CCGTCTCCTTTGGTTTTCGGCCTGGCCGCTCGGCGCATGATGCGCTCGACGCGGTGCAGGAAGGCGTGAGGGACGGAGTGAACA
>NZ_FLUY01000123.1 GCF_900092655.1 Candidatus Thiosymbion oneisti | reverse complement strand
TTGACCGCCATCTGGCCGTGACCAACCCCCTGATAGATGCGTTCGAGGGACGTCTCATCCAGGGCCGCGGTCGGTCGCTCCGGGTGATAGACCGGCAGTTGGTTTTGGATGTTGTTGAGGCTGTGGCGGAGCTGTCCCAGCGGATTGCGCATCTCATGGGCGATACCGCCAGCCAAGGATTGCAATGCCTGGTTTTTCTCTAGGGCGACCTCTCCTTGCTTTTTCGTAAAATTGAACAGTATCGCGCATAGCATCGCCATGGGGATTGGGAGCATGTATTCGATGAGCTCGGTGGTCAGGACCAGGTGGCTGCCGGTGGTCCACACAAAGCCCAGATACCCGATCGCGATGCCCGCGACCAGGAAGAACGTCATCAGAAAAAGATTGGGAACAAATATTACGAACACGAGAAACATCATGGTCTGACAGACCAGCCACATCCCGGACAGGTCATTCATCAGCATCAGGAAGGTGAAGATAACGGGCAGGGTAAAGGTCAACCACAGATACCAATAGAGATTCAACCAGGGCCGGAATCCAACCGGGTAGTGTTTATAGAAGAGAAACGGAATAAAGCTGATCCCCGAGCCGAAGCGCAACCAGGCGGATTCATAGGGTTGGGGCAGAATGACCGTCCAGATCAGATAATAGAGCGGATGGCCCCACCAGCCGACATATCTGGCAACATCCAGCGTAAACTGGTTGCGTGCGTAATCCCGGCGGAGAAATTCGATCGATCTGGTGAACCAAGCGGTAATGACGGAACCTATGAAGGCCATGGTGTTAGCCCCTCCCCAATACACAAAAGTGATAGTGGTTATAGATCGCCTCCCCGATACCCAAGACGGATCCGGCAGCGGCGTCTTCCTTTATTTCGAGATGATATCGTCTTGCCAGCGGGCCCATGTCATCGAACCCGGTGACAAAGGGCTCCCCCAGCTTCCGCATAGCGTCAATAAAATCCTCCGCCTCGCGGATGCCGGTGGTCCCCTCGACGATCGCCTCGGACACATAATCGAACCAAAAGCGGGAACCGGGTGCCATGACCCGGCCGATGGCGCCGAAGATGCGGTCGATATGCCGGTCGCCAAAATACATGGAGCCGCCCTCCCAGATGAAGTAGGTAGGGACACTGGGATCAAAACGACCGCTCGCCGACAAGACCGCATCGATCACCTGGGTCTCCAGGTCGATCTCGAGATTATGGATCTGCCTATCCCTGGTGTAATCGAAGATCCGCCGGCGTTCATTCAGCATCACCGGCAGATCCAGGTCATAGATGGTGGCCCCTTCGAACTTCAAGCGCCAAAAGCGGCTGTCATAACCGGCGCCGATATTGACCACATTGAAGCTGGCCTGTTTCTGCGCGAACTCCCGCGCGAATTCCGTGACGTTCCGGTCCAGGTGCCGGGTCCTGCCCGCCACCAGGTGTTGCAGTTGCGGCGTGCCCATGCCGAAGCGCCTGGCCAGGGTAATGCCCTGCTTGCCCGCCAGCATAAAGGCATAGGGGTCGTCGAAGCGCCGCTCGGCCACCGGTCGCTCCTGCTCCAGGGCGCGCAGGCCCGCGATCAGCTTGGCGGTGGTCTTGGTCTTGTGCTTATAAAGCAGATCGATCCGCTCCAGGTCGAAGGCGTTCCGCTTCATACTCGCGAGGTCTTGCATCCAATAGGTGAAAGCGGCCTCCGCGACCAACTGGTCGCCATTGAACATCTCCACCGGGACCGTGGCCACCAGCTTCCGGCTGTTGGTGAATCGTTTCGCTAGGCTCTCCCATCTCGGCTTGTCGATGCGGGCCTTGCAGATCAGGTTGTGGCAGCTGGGGGCGTGCCAGCGGATCACGGCCTTGGCCCCCCACAGATAACCTGCACCATCGTCGACAGACGGCCAAAACCCGATGATGGGGACCAGATGCAGGAGGGAGGCCAAGGCCAGGCCGCCGGTATACTCGGCGGCAAGCAGCATCGAGGCCCCCTGGTGGGCAATATACTGATTCGACGCATTGGGGTTCAGGGGGAGCAGGGTCTGGGCATACCCGCGCTCGATGGCGGTAATCTTCCAGTCCAGAAAGTCCAGAAGGGGGACGGATTGACGAAAGGAGTCCGTCAAGGCGGCAAGGTCGAAGCGTTGCTCCTGATCGTGCTCCCAGGCATCGATGGAGTACAGCAGGAATTTGGGACTGAAATAGAGGTCCCTTGCCGGGTGACCGGCGCTGCCGATGGATGCGGCCGCCCCCCCCCGGCCCGGCTGTTTACGCGCGTCTTGAGGCATTACAGGGGGAGTTTCGGGCCTTACAACGGATTGTTTAAGTGAAGCTTCAGCCATGCAGCCCTCCGTACCGGGAGCACGGGCGGGATGCCGACTCCCGGTTGCTCACCCTTGGGGGTTGGGCCCGCGACTCGAGACGAATCGCCGGCGTGGTCCGTGCATTTTGGCACAGCCGGATGTCCATGATGTGGGATGGCTCTAGTACCAGGTTTCATCCAATTTTGCTGGTTGTCATTTCGAGCGAAGCGAGAAATCCTTGTCCCGATGAAGGAGGGATCTTGTGACTCTGTGGTTGTCTCATCGTCACAGATCTCTCCCTTCGGTCGAGATGACAGAGACTGGTTTTACCGAAAATTTTGCTGAAACGGGGTACTAGTCGGGATGCAAGAGACGGCAGGGGTGGAGATCAAACACCAATGCCGTTGAGTTAAGCCCCAAAGCCCCTCTCCCGGTGGGAGGGTGTCGCAAAAGCCCCCCTCCCGCCGGGAGAGGGGTTTCGATCACAAACGGTGCCGGTGACGCTTAACTCGACGGCATTGGACTGGAGTGCGCGCCGTGGGTACGGACCTCACCAGTCTCGCAGGCCCAAGACTGGTTGTTAACCGAAAATGTTTTGGAGGTTTCCTCTGAGCACGGTCTGATCTCTCTTCTTTAGCCATCCCAACGTCCTGACAACCAACTTCTGTTCCATCGTAAACAACACCGGCTTGATGGCCGAAGCCTTGAGCAGCCCGGCGGCTTGCCAGTCGTCGATGCCGATCTCGCCGAAGTCAGGCCTGGGCCTGAGCCGACTGGTCACCGCCATCAGAATCACATCCGACCTGGCCTGGTTGTAGGCGGCGCTGCTGACCACCACTGCCGGGCGTTGTTTACTGCCACGCTGATCGGTGAATGGAAAGCGCACCAGCACGATAGTGCCGAACTCAAAGCCGGTCATACTCGGCATCGTCGGGATTATCCCAAACAGCATTCAGGACCGGCTCCGAAGCGGCCATAGCCGACTGGGTCAATCGCCGGTCACTGTCGCGGTCGCTCAAGAAATCGATGAAATCTTCCACCTCGCTGATCCGCTCCGGCGAGAGCGTTTGCAACTTATGGATGACCTGCTCGATTAGTGGCGGTTGTGGCTGTGTCTGTACCATGGATGGTCTCTTTGAGCCGCTCGGCTCTGGTACCCCTGTGGCCCACAGGAGAAGGGGTCTGAACGATTTGAATTTTCAATGGTGCTCAATAGCCAAAGTCAGACCCGCGGGCTGGACCCTCCAGATGTCAACAGGCCATAACCCATTGATTTTAAACGGTAATCTGGATCGAGGGACGAGACCTAGGCAAACCAGGCTGGCCCGTAAACGCTGGGTTTCGTTCCTCGACCCGGCCCACTCCCGACGATCTTTTTTAGACCGCTTCTAAGCCTCAAGGCCCCGCTCCCGGTGAGGGTGTCGCAAAAGGCATCGATCTTCGCCCTTTGATCCCTTCTCCCCGGCCCCCTCGGTGGGAGCGGGGGTGCGGCTCGTAGGTTGGGCAAAGCCGCCAGGGATGGCGGTGTGCCCAACACACTGCTATTAGCCATGTTACACTTAAATGTTAACCACTACCCTGCCCTGTAAGACCTGCCATGCTCATCGCATCACCGATGCGGTTCGCGTCTCCTCGCAGTGCCACCCGGTAAGACCTGCCACGCTCGCCGCATCCTACACCCAACGTGAGCCCGTAGGTCAAGTCAGGCCCCGTGCCGACGCAGGAGGGAGCCTGGCCGCCACCCGACCGAGGTGGCTAATACGGCGGATGGCGCAGGCTTATCCGCCCTACGCGTGCTTACTGGGTGTGAGCCGCGTAGGATGGGCAAAGCAAGTGTTCGGCAAGGGTCCTTAAAGGTTTGATCATGCCACGGCGGTTCCCGAGCCGCGACTGTTTGTAGGATGCACAAAGCGAAGCGTGCCCATCAATCCCTAGCCGGATTTGATGGGCACGCTTCGCTTGCTACACCCTACCGCGCTGCCGCAGTTCGGGAACCTGTGCGGAACGGCCTAAACCTTGGACCATCTTGCCGGACGCTTGCTTTGCCCATCCTACGGACTGTCCCACAGGCCGCTCCTGATCGAAATTCATTGGAATGGTATCGTAAACAACACCGGCTGGTGCAAACTACTCGAGAGCATTACTCCCTCTCAAATCCTCAATAACAACCGTGCCGGGTCTTCCAGGGTGTCCTTGATGGTGACCAGGAACTGCACGGCGTCGCGGCCGTCGATGAGGCGGTGGTCGTAGGACAGGGCCACATACATCATGGGCCGGATCACGAGCTCACCCTGTACCGCCATGGGGCGGTCCTGGATCCTGTGCAGGCCCAGAATGGCGCTCTGGGGCGGATTGAGGATGGGGGTGGAGAGCAGGGAGCCGAAGACGCCACCGTTGGTGATGGAGAAGGTGCCGCCGGTGAGCTCCTCGTAGCTCAGGGTGCCGTCTTTGGCCTTACGGCCGAATTCCAGGATGCCCTGCTCGATGTCGGCCATGGTGAGCCGGTCGCAGTTGCGCAGGATGGGGACCACCAGGCCGCGGGGGGAGCTCACCGCCATCCCGATGTCGTAGTAGCCGTGGTAGATGATGTCCTTCCCGTCCACGGAGGCGTTCATGACCGGGAAGCGCTGCAGGGCCTCCACCACGGCCTTGACGAAGAAGGACATGAAACCCAGGCGCACGCCGTGGGTCTTCTCGAACTGGTCCTGGTAGCGCTTGCGCAGCTCGATCACGGCGCTTAAGTCCACCTCGTTAAAGGTCGTAAGGATGGCGGCCGTCTGCTGGGCCTGGACCAGGCGCTCGGCGACCCGGGCACGCAGCCGTGTCATGGGGACCCGCTGCTCCGGCCGCCCGGCCTCGCCGGTGAGGCGCGGCTGGTCTGCCGTGGAGAGGGGGGCAGGGGCGGTCGCATCCGGCTCGGTGGGCGGTTGGGCCTGGGCCTGTTCCCGCTTTTGGGCATCCAGGAAGGCCGTCACGTCTGCTTTCTGCACCCGTCCATCCTTGCCGCTGCCGGGGATTTCCGCAGGGTCCAGATGCAGCGCCTTGACCAGCCGCCGGGCGGCCGGGCCGAGCACCGGCTCCGTCGGTGTCGCCGCTGCTGCCGCTTCCGCCGCTGCCGGGGGGGACGCCGGCTCCGTGACGCCGCCTGTTTCGATGCCTGCTTCGGCGCCTGCTTCGGCGCCTGCTTCGGCGCCTGCTTCGGCGCCTGCTTCGATTAGGGCCAACAGGGTATCGGCCTGGACGGTCTCGCCCGCCGCTACCTTGATCTCCCCGAGTACGCCGGCGATGGGGGCAGGGACCTCCAGCACCACCTTATCCGTCTCCAGGTCGACCAGATTCTCTTCTCTGCGCACCGCCTCGCCCGGCTGCTTGTACCAGGCCAGTACCGTGGCGTCGGCAATGGATTCGGGCAGGGCGGGGACGCGCACTTCAGTGCTCATACGGGGATCCTGCGATTCATGCTCGGGTTGATGCGGCCGGTGAGGGCCTCGTCGATCAGCTGCTCCTGCTGCTCGACGTGGACTGCGCGCAGACCCACGGCAGGGGCGGCCGACGTGGGACGCCCCACATAGAAGATCTGCCCCCCTTGGGGCCGGAGGGGGACGAAACGGTGCTTGATCTGGTCCCAGGCGCCCTGGTTCTGGGGCTCCTCCTGGCACCAGATGAGCTGCCCGGCGGCGGCGTAGGGCGCGATGGCCTCCCGGAGCAGCTCGGTCGGGAAGGGGTAGAGCTGCTCGATGCGCAGGATGGCGGTATCGCCGATCCCACGGGTACGACGGGCCTCCAGCAGATCATAGTAGACCTTGCCGCTGCACAGGATGATACGCACCACCTGGGCGGGATCCATGGGGTCCAGCTCGCCGATCACGGGTCGAAAGCGGCCTTCCGCCAGCTCGTCCAGACTGGAGGTAGCCAGCCGGTGGCGCAGCAGGCTCTTAGGCGTCATGACGATCAGCGGCTTGCGATAACCGCGCAGCATCTGGCGCCGCAGGAGGTGGAACATCTGGGCCGGACTGGTCGGGACGCAGACCTGGATGTTGGACTCGGCGCACAGCTGCAGAAAGCGCTCCAGGCGGGCAGAGGAGTGCTCGGCCCCCTGGCCTTCCATGCCGTGGGGCAACAGCATCACCAGGGAACAGCACAGATCCCACTTGGTGCCGGCGGAGGTAATGAACTGGTCGATGACCACCTGGGCGACGTTGGCGAAGTCGCCGAACTGGGCCTCCCACAGGGTCAGGGCGTTGGGCTCGGCGGTGGCATAGCCATACTCGTAGCCGAGCACCGCCTCCTCCGACAGGATGGAGTCGATGGCGATGAAATCACCCTGATGCGCGCCCAGATGCTGCAGCGGGGTGTAGCTATTGCCGGTGGCCTGATCGTGGATGACCGCGTGGCGGTGAAAGAAGGTGCCGCGACCACAGTCCTGCCCGGACAGGCGGACCGGGAAGCCGGCATCGACCAGGGTCGCGTAGGCCAGGTTCTCGGCAAAGCCCCAGTCCACCAGTTGGGCCCCGTTGGCCATCTTGCGGCGCTCGTTCCAAAGCTTGGATACCCGGGGGTGGAGCTCGAACTGCGGGGGCACCGCGAGCATGCGTTCCGCCAGCGCCTGGAGCTGCTCACGCGCGACCCCGGTATCCGTGGGATGGTCCCAGGGTACGATCCGGCAGTCCTTCCAGTTCACCCGGTAGGCATTGTCGAGCCCGCACATGACCGGCCGGGCGACCACCACCCCCTGCTCGATCGAGGTCCGGTAGTCCTCGATCATGGCCACCGCCTCCTCCCTGGATAGGATGCCGGCATCCGCCAGGCGGTCCGCGTACCGGGCGCGGGGGGTGGGGTGGGCGCGGATCTTCTTATACATCATGGGCTGGGTGACCGCCGGCTCGTCCGCCTCGTTGTGACCCAAGCGACGGTAGCAGATCAGGTCGATGATCACATCCTTATGAAACGCGTTGCGGAAGTCCAGCGCCAGCCGGGTGACGAAGACCACCGCCTCCGGGTCGTCGCCGTTGACGTGGAAGACCGGGGCCTGGACCATCTTGGCCACATCGGTGCAATGGAAGGTCGAGCGGGTATCCAGCGGGTTGCTGGTGGTAAAGCCGATCTGGTTGTTGACCACCACATGGATGCTGCCGCCGGTGGCAAAGCCCCGGGTCTGGGACAGGTTGAGGGTCTCCATGATCACCCCCTGGCCGGCGAAGGCCGAGTCGCCGTGGATCAACAGGGGCAACACCTGCTCGCCGGCGGAGTCCCGACGGCGGCGCTGGCGGGCCCGCACCGAGCCCTCGATCACCGGGTCGATGATCTCCAGGTGCGATGGGTTGAACCCCAGGGCCAGATGCACGGCCCCGCCCGGCGTATCCACATCGGTGGCGAAGCCCAGGTGATACTTGACATCCCCCGCCAGCTCCTGCCAGTCGGGCAGGGGGCGGCCCTCGAACTCGTCGAAGATGTCCTGGGGCGGTTTGCCCAAGATGTTGGTGAGCACATTGAGCCGACCGCGGTGGGCCATGCCGATCACGATCTCCTTGATCCCCTTGCGACCGGCGCGTTGGATGAGCGCGTCCAGCAAGGGGATCAGGGCCTCCCCCCCCTCCAGGGAGAACCGCTTCTGGCCCACGTAGCGGGCGTGCAGATATTTCTCGATGCCTTCGGCGGCGGTGAGCATGGTCAACAGCCAACGCCGGGCGGCGGCGTCGAGCTCGGGCTGCGCCCGGCCGCCCTCGAGACGCTTCTGGAGCCAGCGCTTCTCTTTGGTACCGGTGATGTGCATGTACTCCGAGCCGACCGTCCGACAGTAGATCTCCCGGAGCAGAGCGATGATATCCCGCAGCCGCATGCGGTCCGGGGCATACAGGGAGCCGGTGTGGAAGACCTGATCCAGATCCGCTGCCTCCAGCCGATGATAGGCCGGGTCCAGATCCGGGATCGCGGGGGGCTCGCGCAACCGCAAGGGGTCCAGATCGGCGATCTGGTGACCACGGAAACGGTAGCCATTGATCAACCGCAGGACCGCCGCCTGCTGCTCCGCCGCCGCCGGCTCCAGGCGCTCGGTGGAGCGCGCCAGTGCCCGCCCGCGGCTCTCCTGGGCCAGGCGCAGGAAATTCCGGCGCACGGGTCCATGGGGAATTTCGGGGGCGGGGACCTCGTCGGCCGCCTCCGGACGCATGGCATCGAAGCGCACCCGCCACGCGAGATCCACGCCCTCCGGGTCCTGCAGATAACGTTCGTAGAGATCCTCGATAAAGGCGGCATTACCGCCGTACAGGGCGGTGGAAGCGCGGAACAGCTCGAGCAGGGCACTCATGACGGCAGGTGCGGCGGTAACGCGGGACCAGCATGTAATAAAGTCTTAATTATAGCAAAGAGATAGGGGAAAATAGCGGGAAATGACTTTAGGCGGAGCGAAGGCCTATACAGCTTCCCGAAGACATGCCTTATTAAACCACAGAGAACACAGCGGACACTGAGAAGGGAACCCGTCAATTCTCTGTGTCCTCTGTGGTTCAAAATCAAACCACAGGACCCTAGGGGGAAAGCCGGTTTTTCCTACAGGAAAACACGGCTCAAACCCAAGCTTCCCCGCACTCACAGTGGGGGGAGGACCGTAGGGCGGGTCAGGCGCGTGCGCCGGACGCCGCGCTTGCTGCGGCGGTGGGCACAGCCCAGCCTATGCGGCACGAGCCGTATCGAAGAACCACGGATACACACGGATACACACGGATCGACACGGATCGGCCAGATCCGGGTCCCGAATGGGTCCATATCCGTGTCCATCGGTGTCCATCCGTGGTTCTCTGGGTTGGGACAACCGCAAGGGGTGAGGCATCCGGCGGA